>JACRAM010000099.1 GCA_016213405.1 Bacteroidota bacterium | reverse complement strand
TGGACTGTCCCACGAGAAACAATTAAAGGAGAAACTGTCGGAAAGTAAAAGATTGTCGTGGAAAAAGAGACGGACAGTCCCCCGATGACTTTATAAATTGTCAGGAGAAACTGTCGCGGTTTTCGCAATGACTGCCAACGGTTTGCAGCTTGCCGATGTTGCGGACTTAAAAGCACAAAACTGTCAAGCCGCAACAAAGATAATTAATAGCACACACCTTCAATTACCACTGCACCCGCAATATTCGGCAAGGTGCTGTTATGCCCAGTGGTTCTGTCTCCCGTTGCACTGTCCACCGTGCTTTCAGTATTTAGTCACCCGATTACCTGTCCACGAAGAAATGAATTTTTGTCTGTTGGCAATGAGCGGTCGCAAGATTTAATTTTTGCGAAGCAGGGGAATTGTTTTTTATTTCTTTTCTGTCCACCCGTGCGTTAGCTTTCTGGCATATCTTTTTGTTTGTGTTTGGGGCAGTGATTTACCGCCCGCAGGAACGAGGACGGATAAATGACTGCCTGTGTGTTGGAACAAAAAGTATGACAGAAAAAAGAGTAGAATTGCATTTATTCATTTTTTTCAATCCATTTAATATTGTAAACAATATCATATATCTCTGCTAATGTGAAATTACCGGACGAGCCATAATCTTCAATATTTTTTATTTTCCCATTGTCATAAGTAATTATCAAGGTTGTTGTTGTCTGGTCTGTACAACCAATTTCATATTTGCTATTAAAATCGCTGAAGTTTGAATAGTCAAGAAGCGATAAAATATTTTTAATTTCATTTTGTGTGAGTTGTCCAGTAAAATTTTTGGGAGTACTATCCCAATACATTTGTTTGGAACAAATGTTTTCAAATGTCTTTAAGTTAATTGAAATATTTATCCTTGGACAATTCCCCTCACATATTCCATCATTTTTGATTTCAATTTTTTCAATGTCGTAATGGCGTGGTGACTGAATATAATTTAGAAATAAATTATTCTTTATAGTTAATGTTTCGCAGGCAAGTTTTGTATAAGTAAAATGTTTTGTGTTAGGGTCATATCCCGTCTGTTCTTGACTATAAAGAAGAAGTAGTTTTTTATTGTCTATGGTTTTAACAATTGGATAAATAAACTGATACTTACAATGATATTTGGCACTTATTTTTTTGTAAGTTCCATTAAAAGAAAGAAGAGTCAGGATATTAGGTAAATCATTTCCTCTAAAAACTAAAAGGTCGGTTTCACCATTGTTATCAATGTCGGTCTTTGTCCAGTTACGAACTTTTAATGAATCTGAGATTTTTATTGTTTCATTGTAGTATTCATCAAAACCCTTAAAGTCGGGAAAAAATTGTTGCACAAAAGCAAATACATCTTTATCTGTTGTGAGAGAATCAATTTTGTTTGCTGAACATGATATAATCGTCAGCGATATTAACAAAAGTAAAAATGTAAATATTTTCAGTGCCATATTATTATTGCTAAATTTTATTTCCATATTATTTTTATGGTTTTTTTTGTTTATATGTGTTAGTAATCCTACCTAAATTTGCTTTCCCAGTATTATCAAATTTCAGCTTATCTAAACCAAGCATATTGATATCTGACTGGGTTACCTTTCTTTTTTCAGGACTTAAAGTATTAACACCCCTTCCTGTATTTGGGTCAACGGTAGAAGCCCCTTTTGCTGGGCTATATGTATAAGGTGCATCCACTAATGTACCTCTTGGATACATAATTCCTGGTTGCCCCTCTCCCCTCAAATCAAGGTCTTCTGGGTGATAACCTTCCGTCCCTGGTACTAAACCTAAACCATGTCCGTATTCATGTGCTTCTGTTGTTGTTCCTGCCCCTTGTATATTACTCAATAAAAAATATCCTGAATTACCAGCAAAATCATACGATGATATATTGCCTGCCGCTGTTTCTTCCACTCTTACAAAATTTTGTTTTATATCTGTATTCTTTGCCACTTCCGCAGGAGTAAGCCCCGGTTTATATTCTCCTGTAACAGAAAAAAGGACATTATATTCTGTACCACCTATGCTTACCTTTCCACCCGCAGCATTCCATTTGGTTTGAATATCATTTGCCGTTTGTGTTGCAAGAGCTAAACTTGCAGAACTTCCATAAAATGTAATGTTAGAAGTTATGGTAAGCGTTCTTGTTTGCTTATCAATAGTTACTTCTCCCGATTCTCCCGTAGGGTCATTGTAAAGTATCGGATTTCCATTCATGGCTGAATATGGACTGATACTTGCAGGACTTGTAGATGGATTAACATTAAGAGCAAAAGAGACAGGGTCAAAATAATATTTATTGTAGAGCGTATCTTCTGCGACAAACTTTTCAATCTTCTTTGTACTTGTGTTAAATATTGTTCGGAAATATTTTTCTTTTGGTTTCTTCTCGTGCATTTCTTCAAATATTCCGTGTGAGATTGTTACATAGGAGGTGTCATTATCAGGATAGTGTTTGTTCAAAATCATGTATGCTTCTTTCCTGATTTCGGCAATGATAATATTTTTCATATCCAGAGGCATTTCACGATAACCGAGCGTGTAAAGACGAGAAATTAGTTTCTGATACTGACTAAATTCTTTATCACCTTGCAATTGAGCAATAGTTTTCTTTTTCTGAATTATTCTTTCTTCCAACACTTCTGCTTTCAAAAGCATTGCGTTCAGGTTCAAAGAATCATGCTTTAATGTAAGCTCGGAACATTCTAAAAGAAAATTATCGGTTCTGATTTTAAATTTATGCTCGTAACTTTTTGCAAGCTGAACAAGACAGAGTGCAACCGATTGTTTCAGGTCAAGATTTCGCATGGAAATGTTATTGATTGTTCCCTCATCAGTTGTATAAGTAAGCGTTTCTAACTTTCCAAGTCCTGGAAATGCTTTTGCTGAAAGTTCAACATTATAAGATGTTCCGTTTAGGTCTTTATGTTTAATCCAAATATGACTTGGAGCAGTGCAAATTTTTACATCTGTGTTTAATCGTTCAGAAAAAATTTTAAATAGGGAGGCAAGGGCATAGCAATTTCCTGTTCTCTTATTGTTAAGCAAATTGAATACTTGGGAATTTGCCCAGTCAGTTGTACCTAACGGGTCTGTGCTCGCATATTCAAATGGAATATGTTTAACAATTAAATCGCTACTTTCGGGAATGTAAGTCGTGTCTGTAATGTATGTGTAAATAGCCCAATTCGCAAGAAGTTTTCTGTATTTTACCTTTTTTTGTTCAACCGTTTCTGTATACCATGGCTTAAAATTCTGCTCATTCTCTTTATTATTTGCATTCAGCAACTTTATTACTTTGTCCGTATGATAATTGATTGCGTTGATAAAATTTTTATACTCGCCCCTATTTTCCCAATAAGCATTTTCCGTGACAAAAACTGCTCTTTCATAGCTCAATGGATTTTTCCCCGAAAGCATACTTTCCAATTCATCTTTTGCGCTGATGAAAAAAGATTTTTGCATTGCTGTTGAATCTTTTGGAATGTCATTTCCTGCAAAAGCAGAAAATGAAACTGTTGAAAGGACGGTGTAGAGTAATTTTTTCATGATGTAAAAGTAGTTAAAGGTTATTAATGTTCGTTAAACAAATTCCGTTTTTGCTTTGTAGGAATGTTCTTGTCTTTTTGTTCCTGTCCTCTGAACTCACTGTCTTGCATAAGCTTTTCATACATATTATTGGGCATTGGCTCCCAACCCAATTTTTCCTGCATCGCTTCACACGCAAATAATCTGTCAACAAGTTCAGGAACGCCTTTAATTTTATAAATGGCAGTGTCTAATGTTTTCACATTATTTTTCCAAAGCAGTTCGTCTAACTTGTATGCGGTTGTTCTGGAATACAAGCCGATTGCCTGAATTAAATTTTTGTTCGGAAATTCTTTTAATGCTTCGTCTGCACACTTATTAATGTATTTTCCGTCATGGATTCCATTTTTGAATTTATATCCTGCCGCAAGCTGAACGATAGAAGAAGCAACTATTTGTTTTTTGTTAAGCGGACTTAAATAAATTCCGTTCCTCTTGGCTTCATCGCTCACATATAAATTTTCCTGATACCATTTATCCGTTGTAAATCTTCCTGTGGTTGGCTCATAGGAACGCACTTTCCCTTGACTATCTGTGTATTTTACAAAAGCGTGAATAGGTGCAAAGGATAAATAAACTTCCGCTCCGAGTGCTTCGCAAAAGGCAAGATAGGTATTTGTTAAACTATTGCATTGCCCTGTGCCCGTTGCCAGTATTTTTGTAAGAAAAAAATTTCTGTGGTCAAATTCTCCCTTGTAATCTTCAAAATCATAGGTAAACGGCTCATGTGTTCTTGTCTTTGGAGGTGATTTTCCATCAGGGTCGGGAATTGTTATCGTTAATTTTTCTCTCATGAATTTCTGTATTACCGTATGCTTATCTTCATTCTTGTTTAAGTCATATCCATTCTGTTGCGCATAAATTCCCATGAACTCCTTTGATTTTTTTATTTCTTCATCGTATTCTTTTTTGTTGAGATAAGAATTTCCAAAAGCATTTTCCACTTCAAACAAAGCGTCTTTGATGGATAATTTCTTTTTGGCTGCAAGCATGTCTTGCAGATTTTGCAAAGCAGCGTTGTATGTCTTCTCGCTATTCAAATATTCAGGCGATTGGTAGAAGTTGGAATTTCTACTGGCTCTTACTGTATGTGCTTCGTTCAGTAAATTCAAAATATTGTCTGATTGCCGCTTTTCTCTTTCTTCCTCTGTCAGTGGTTGCAAAGGATTTTTATTTTTATTGTTGGCGTTCGGGTCTTCAAACTTTGGCTCAGATGGATTTTTATTTGCCTTGTTAAAAATATAGTCAGCATTATTATTATTGGAAGGAGCACGATAATAAATAACCTGTCTTGCGCCAGTCACAGCAGGATTTTCTACCAGCCCGAATGGAGTGGGTGTTGGGGTGAAAATTTGTCCCTGTTGTTTCATAATATATTCCTCACCCCAATTTTTATAACGGTCGTAAAGATTTCCTCCAACCTGCTGTTGTTGCGGTTGCTGTGCGAAACAGTCCACCGTGAGAAACGCTGTCAGGATGCACGATGCTGTCCACGAAGCGGGAGCGATGGAAAATGTTTTGGCGGGTGTTTTTGTTTTGCGGGTGGAGTTTAGCTCTTTTGCAAGTTTCCCGAAGGGCGTGCATGTTTTTGCTGTATATTTTTTCACAGCAAAAACTGCACGACTTGCAAATGTGCTAAACGAAGCGAGGCACAAAAACCCTGACAAAAAATTGAGCGTAGGGATTGTCCTTTTGTTTTTTCTTTTTGCGGGTGGGGCAAAAATTAAATCTTTCTTGGGTCGGCTTGCGTGTCGCCCGTTTTTCTGTCTGCTGTTAATTGTTTGCATTGCTGTCCGTTATTAAAATGCCAAAGATAAATGATTCTACTGTCGTCTTTACCATTGGGCATAACGTTTTGCAGCTTGCTGATGTGGCGGATTAAATGCACACAACTGTCTGCCCGCACAAAGATAATAGAAAGCAGAAAACTTTCTTTACGAACTGAAACCGCCATAGCAGCAAGGTGCTGTTATGCCCTGTGCTGTTTGTCGTCCGTGTCGTGAAGTAATTGTCCGCTGTGATGTATTTTGTTTTTGTTGTGCGGTGGAGCATTTTTGAAAATTTCTTTTCCGGATTTGTCGGCAGGCAAGCTCTTTTGCATTTGCCCATTCAATTAAAAAAATAAAAAGTGGGCAAGTGCAAATGTGCTTGCCGTAGGTGGATTTATCGGAAGTGTCTGTCCGCTGTGCAGTAGGTTGTCTCCAATTTACAGGCGGGAGTTTCCTTTTTACAGGTCGGAGTTTCTACTTTGCAGGTGCTTGTCTCCACTTTACAGGTCGAAGTTTCCAACTGTCAGGTGAGAGTTTCCACTTTACAGGCGCATTTGTCCAAAGTGAAGTAGCGTTTTTCCAACTGTCAGGCGAGTGTTACCTAAATAAACCTGCTTACTTCCAAAGTAATGTAGGGCGTTTCCTGTATTTTATTTGCCGACTTTGGTAAATTTCAGTCCGCTTACCTGTTTATATTGAGGACTTGTCCCGCCAAAGACCGACTTTACATACTTTTTTACCTCTCCTGCGGTGTCAACCAGTCCAGTCCCTGTCGCATAGAGGATAGTATTTCTTGCGATTCGGGCATTGCTCAAAGGTGTCAAAGCGGTGATGACCGCTGTGTTTTTTGTTTTCATATCAGCCAACAAAGTTGTCAGGGAAGTAATTTTTAAATCGGTTTCATTTGGAGCGTAGCCCGTTTGTGAAGATAAAAGTTGAATGAGTTTGTCCATATTTTCTATGCGACTGTCAAAACTCATTTGTGAAGCGGAAATACTTTTTTGTGATTCATCTTCGGGCGTTGCGGGATTGTCAACAACTGTGGGTAATTTGTCGCTGGCTCTTTTTCCCTGAAGTTTTCGGGTGATTGTTTTTGCGTCTGCAATAACTTGTTTTGAAACATTGCTTGATGCAACCGCATTGTTTATGCGTGTAATTAATTTGTTGAGCGGAGAAAATACAATATCTCTCGCATTGATTGCATTGGTGGACGGTGGCAACAGGGTGTTGATTGTTGTGAGAGAATTTTTCGCACTTGTAAATTGCGTGTTCAAAGCAGGAAGTTTTATTGATGCCTTGTTCGGATTGTAACTTGTTCCGTATCCTGTGCAAAATGAAATGAGGTCTTCAAAGTTTGCTACATTTTTTGCGTGCCCTGTTTCTGATGTTGATGCCATGATGTAATTGAGTTTAAATTGTTGATGTTATTTTTTTCTTCCGTTTTTATTTTTGTTGATAATTTTTCCGACCTGATTAAAGTAATTGTCAATTTCAAGATTGTAGTGGCTCAGCAAACGGGCAAGCGAAATAACTTTCATGTTTTCTCCTCTTTCATACCGCCCATACAGAGCAGAGTCCATTCCAATATCGTTGGCGAATGTTTCTAAACTCGTATAGCCGATTTTCTGTCTTTGGATTCTTAATACTTCGCCCATTGCTTTCATTAATGTTTGTTCATTCTTGCTGAATTCCACTGCGCGAAATACGATAATATAAAAGAGATGTGTTAGGACTTTAGAGTAGAAAATGAAAAGGGGGTTGTATTTCGGTCATGGAATTTCAGTTGCTACCTCAATAAAGATACATTACCCGACATTTGTTCTATCTGATTGGAACAGGCATTAAAATAGGAGAGTATCCATGCATAAACTCCCGATTGGCATTCTTGTTCCTTGTATTTTCCATCCCATCCCTCTTTGGGATTTTTTGAATCAAATAATTTTATTCCCCATCTGCTAAAAATCTGTAATCTATATTCCGAAGGTGTTCCGCCATAAATTTTGAAGTCATCATTCTCTCCATCTTTATTCGGAGAAAAAGCATTAGGAAGCCATATTTCCGAAGGGATTCCATTAATCGAAATATATCCAGTATCTGGACAATTGCCCTGATAATCATTTATGACATATAAAGAAGTAGTAAAAGAAGGAATGACCGAAATGGAAGAAGTGCTTTCTCCAGTTGACCACAGAACATTTCCGACAGGATTATTCAAGGAGATAGTTGCAGGCGTTCCGTTACAAAAAACATTTCCTGAAGTACTTATTATCGGTTCTGTTTTAGGATAAATCGTGATGGTGATATACAGCGTATCTGCACAATTAGTTCCTGCGTCATTTATCAAAGTATAAGTTGTGGTTACATCTGGGCTAACCCAAATTGTTTGTGTTGTATCCCCCGTGCTCCAAATAAAAGTGCCTTTTGGATTGATAAGAAGAATCGAAAAAGTAGTATCGCCCGGACACCATGTTCCACCAGGATGAATGTCAATAAATGACATAAGGTCTATAACAGTAATGGTGGCATAGAGGGTGTCGTTTGCTCCGCCAAAATCATCAATGGCATAGTAAGTAGTAGTGATTGTGGGATTCACCATTATAGAAAGACCAAAAGAACCTGTGCTCCAGTAAACCGTCCCTGTAGAATTTTGAATTGTTATGGTGACTGAATCGTTAGGACAAACAGTATCATTTGGAGATACTGTCAATTGTGCTGTTTGCGAATATGAATCAGATATTGCTATTAAGCAAGAAAGGATAAAAAGAATTGGCTTAAAGATTATTCTTTTCATTTCACATACATTTTATATCCATCCTCTTTGTTCATTATTAAAACTTGATGAAATAAATAAGCAACCCCACCGCTATTAAAACTATTCCTGTAATTCTTTTTTCATGTTCTTCTAAAAATCGTGAACGAAGATTTTTTACCCCGTGCAATCCAAGGTAAACTAATATCATCATAGCACCTACGGTTACAAATGTGTAAACAGCAGATACAATCCATATTCCTGCCCATCCGATTGTGCTTGCCTGAAAATAATACGCTTCAATTTCTACACAAGGTGTGAGAAACATTCCCAAACTTAATGTTGAAAGAACTGCCCATTTTGTTTTATGATTTGTTTTCGGTTTAACAGATTTTTCGTGGGGATGAGTATGGTCGTGATGGTGATGGTGTCCGTGTTCGTGCGAATGGTCGTGGTCGTCATGTGTTTTGTCAAGTTTGAAGTGAGTGTGTCCGTGTTTTGCACCTCGTAAATCAAGAATGATATAAATAATTCCCAACATCACCAAAATTGCAGGGGCTACAATGCCTGATATGATTCCGTATGAGGAAGAAAGTTTGTAGCCGATGACACCAACGATAATTCCAATGAGCACGGTACTGAGCGTATGTGCAAATCCTGTAATTACAGTTCCCCACATTGTTGCGGAGCGTGTCCATTTTTCTGACTTGCCGATAGCAATCAGCGGAAGCCAATGATTTGGAATTGAAGCATGGATAACACTCAGTAATAAACTTGCTAAAAATATCTGTAACATGTGAAGGTTGGTTTTTAGTTTTGTTGGTTAATTTTTGCGTGTTTTTTCATCCTGCTTTTGAAAAGATAAAACAAAGATATTAAAAGAAAAATTCCTCCCAACACTGCAACCAAAGATGAGCCAGCAGGGAAATCATACGTGAATGAAACATACAATCCGAAAAATGCTCCCAGTACGCTGATTGTTCCTGCAATCATTATAACGCTCCTGTTTTTTTTCGACAGCATTATTGCTCCGACAGCGGGAATAATGAGAAAAGAAAAAACAGGAATTACTCCGCTTACCCGCACGGCAAAAACAATTGCCAGTCCAATGGAGAGGTAAAAAATAAAATTCCATAAACTGAACAATCCTTTTTTTCTGAAAGTTGCAGAGGCAATGGTTGGGTCTTCCGCTACAAAACTTTCGGTAAGTAGAAAAAACTTTTTATGAAAGATGAGGTGGAGCAATGCTATTGCACCAAAAATGAATCCGATGATTTTTATTTGTTCCCAATCAACAGCGAGAATATTTCCGAACAAAACTTCCTGAATGTCAGAATCACCGTGAGGAGTTTTTGAAATGAGCATTACGGTTACGGCTGATGCAATTGCATAAATTATTCCGATAATGGCTTCCAGTTTCAGGCGTTTGTCGCGGATATTGATGAGTGACATGAGCAATGCGCCTGTGAGAGCAAACAAAATCGGAATGATGGTTTTTCCGTAGCCGACATAATCGGAAAATGCAACACCGAGCGAGGAAATCTGCCCAAGCGCGAGGTCAACGAAAACAATTCCGCGACCAACCACATGCACTCCAAGATAGGAAAGCACTATACTTATGATGATGCTGACAACGAATGCCTGCACCATGAAATCTAATTGAAACATATCTATCATAATAATGGAGTTTAAAATTTATTTTAATGTCTCGGTTAAAAGTTTGACGTTGTAATCAAATAAATCATAATAAGTTTTTATCGAATCGAACGCGCCAACAGAAGTAGCGAGCACAAGTGTTTTCGCTCCTGTTTGTTTAGATACTATATCTGATGATGATGAAGTAAAATAGGGGGAAGTGATAATCACTTTAATACTGTTTTCTTTTATTTCTTTAATGATTTTTACAAGTTGCGAAGGTGTTGGAGGGATTCCAACTTTGGGCTCAAGGAAATCAAGAATCTGCAAGCCGAAACGATTTTCAAAGTAGCACCACTCATTATGATAGGCAATTATTTTAGTTCCTTTGAAAGCTGCCATTGCTGAACTCCACGATTTGAGCTTCAAATCAATTTGTTCATTAAAGGTTTTGAGATTTGCCTCGAAGAAGTTTTTATTTTCAGGAGAAATCCTTTCGAGACCGTTGCAAATGTTCCGCGCGATAACTTTTCCGTTCAACGGGTCGAGCCAGTAGTGAGGGTTTCCATAAATGTGAATGTCACCTTCGGCACGATTTATTGAAGAAGGAATTTGCATGAGTGCTACTCCGATTGATGCGTCCACATAACCGTCAGTTCCTTTCTGGATTTTTAGATTTTTAGAACTTGTGAGCAATGGAATTGACCATGAGTTTTCCAAATCGAGTCCGAGTGTAACGTATAAATCAGCATTGGCAAGTTTGATGATGTAACTCGGCTTTGGGTCAACGAAATGGGGATTCTGGTAGCCCGTTGCAATAGCGAACACATCCACTTTGTTTCCGCCAATGATTTCAGCAATGCTATGCGTATCCTGAGTGGTGGTGACAACGCGAATTGTTCCTGCGTTGGAAAAATTAACTATTCCAATCAGGGTGCCGAGTATGATTATTGTTTTTGTTTTCATAGTATTTTCTTTTTGATTTGTGAATAAAACTTTTTTAATACTTGTGCGCTCCGTGAGAACCGATGATAAAAATCCATCGGAAAAACCCCTGCGCGAAATTTTTCTCGTTGTTATTTTCTACGCGTGCTTCATTCATCGTTGTATATTTTGCTCCTACCTCTATTTTTTGAAATTCGGTTGCGTACCAGCCAAGCGTAAGCGAACCTGATTGCTGAATAAACGCATTTGAGTATGGTGTGTTTGAATAATCAAAACGTCCAACAAGAAAATAACGTCTTGATAACTGCACATTCAGCATTGAATAAAACCCGAGCGCATTCACTGCGTTGCTGTCAAGTTGCGCATGGCTGTAATAAAATTCATTCTGAAATACAACCGACTTGTAGGTGTTGTACCGAACAGGTTTCCATTTATAAGTGAGGTCAACTGCACCTATGTTGGTGATTTTGCCTGTAAGATTTTCTCCATTTATTCCTGTAAGCCCTAATTCCATAGTAGTGTTTGCGTTTAAGTCCCAGAAATTTTTCAGATGCGCGAGGTAAAGAAAATTGTTTTTCCTGCTTCGCTGGAAACTCGGACTCTCAGCAACATTTGTTGCTTCGACAGTGAGTTCCTGAAAAAATTT
>JACRAM010000098.1 GCA_016213405.1 Bacteroidota bacterium | reverse complement strand
TTTGCAAAAGAAGGTTACTACAGTTTATCGGCAAACTACAAACGATTAAAACTTTATGAAACCGCTGTATGCGTCTAAGCATGTACAGTGGTGTGAGAGGTGGCGAAGTTACTTTGTACCTTCGCTTCCTACTTTAATTAGAAATCAAAAACTGAAGTATGAAAAATTTCACACGTATTATTGTTCTGATAATTTCACTTTCACTTATCGTCAGTTACTTTGTACCGATGTGGTATATTGACTTAGATGCTCCGCAATATCCCGAAGGACTTGGAATGAAAATATGGCTGAATAAAATGTCAGGCGATTTGAATAGAATCAATGGTTTGAATCACTATATCGGAATGAAAAAAATATATCCCGATGCAATTCCGGAATTAAAAATAATGCCTTATCTCATCGGCTTGCTCATTGTAGGTGGGCTTGTTGTAGTCTTTGTAAGAAAAAAATGGCTGTATATGTCATGGGCATCGTTCTTTGTAATTATAGGGATTATCGGTTTGATGGATTTTTATTCATGGGAATACGATTACGGACATAACCTTGATCCGCATGCAGCCATCAAAGTACCCGGAATGAATTATCAGCCACCAGTTTTAGGAAGCAAGCAACTGCTCAACTTCACTGCGTATTCTTATCCTGATATTGGAGGAACCATCATAATGGGAAGTGCTCTGCTCGCTTTGCTTTTTGTGTTTGTTGAATTAAAAAAAGTTCGTGTAGTGCAGAAAATTAAAAAAGCAAATCACCATAGAAATTTTTTTTCTACCATCATGCATAAAAGCGCAGCAGTTATGTTGTTGGCTTTTTTTCTGACCTCGTGCAGCATCGAACCGCAACCCATTCAATATGGAAAAGAACAGTGCGTGTTTTGCAAAATGACCATTGCCGATTCTCGTTTCGGTTGTGAACTGCTCACTAAAAAAGGCAAGGCGTATAAATTTGATTCCAACGAATGCATGATAAATTATATTGTGAAAAATAAAATTGGAGAAGAAACTATTTATACGCTTCTTACCACCGATTTTTCTTCGCCCGGCAAATTTGTAAATGCGGAGAGCGCATTTTTTATTATTGATTCTGCCTTTCAAAGCCCGATGGGAGCCAACCTTGCAGCGTTCGCAGAAAAAAAATCTACCGGGCAGTTTCATGCAAAGTATGACGGAAAATTTTTAAGCTGGGAGCAAACTTTTCAGCAGGTTAGCGAAAAGAATTAATAGCAAGTTGTTCCGCTAAATTTTTTACTTTTATAATGTTCTATCGTATTTATTATGCAAACCCCCATTCGTAATTACATCATTCTATTTTTTTTTGCAACGCTTTCCTTTTTCGGAACATTTTTAAATTTTGCCAATGCAAATGTGATAAAGGTTTGTCAGCAATGCCCCATTGCTACTGTTAAGCAAGGCATTCTTGCAGCAAACAATGGCGATACTATTATCATTAAAAAAGGAAATTACAGGGAACGGAATATTATCGTTAATAAATCCATTACCATTCTTGGCGAAAATTATCCGGTGATTGACGGAGAAAATAAAGGTCAGATTTTTTTTATCAAAGCCAACAGCGTGACAATAAAGGGATTGCAGATACAAAATGTAGGAAACAGTTATGTTGAGGACTGGGCGGGGATAAAAATTTCCAATGCAAAAAACTGCGTGATTAAAAACAATAAATTATGTAACACTTTTTTTGGAATTTATTTTGCCAAGTCAGAAAATTGTACTGTCCGAGGCAATGAAGTAACAGGTACTTCCAAAAACGAGATTGAAGCAGGCAATGCAATTCATCTGTGGTATTGCAAAAATATGTTAATTGAGAATAATCATTTAACAGGTCATCGAGATGGTATTTATTTTGAATTTGTTACAGAGAGTAAAATTTTTAATAACATTAGCACCAAACAGATTCGCTATGGAATGCATTTCATGTTTTCACATCACAATGAGTATTATCAAAATAAATTCACAGATAACGATGCGGGAGTAGCCGTGATGTATTCTAACCACATTTATATGCACGAAAATACTTTTTCAGACAATTGGAGTCCCGTTTCTAATGGAATCCTTCTAAAAGGGATATCCGATAGCCGCATTGAAAAAAATATTTTCGAACACAATACCGTTGGTCTTTATGCTGAAGGTTGCGACAGGAATGAAATAAAAAACAACAACCTTGTTAAGAACGGCTGGGCGGTTAAAATCATGGGTGACTGCAGCGATAATCATTTTGAAGAAAACAATATTACCGCTAATACTTTTGATGTGGTTACTAATTCTTCTCTCAGCCATAATTTGTTTGAAAGAAATTTCTGGAGCGAATACACCGGTTATGATTTGGATAAGAACGGTACAGGTGATATTCCGTACAGGCCGGTAAAACTGTTTACGTATATTGTAGAGAATATTCCTTCGGCAATTATTTTGTTGCGCAGTTTGTTTATTGATTTATTGAACCTGGCAGAAAAAGTAACGCCAGTAATTACACCGGAAACATTGACCGATAACAAGCCGATGATGAAAGAAATAAAATGGTAGAAGTCAAAAACATAGAAAAATCATTTGGAAAGCTTACGGTGCTGAAGAACGTGAATGTATATATTCCCAGAGGGAAAGTTGTTGCTGTTTTGGGTCCGAATGGTTCAGGAAAAACAACGCTCATCAAGTGCATTTTAGGTTTGGTACTTCCCGGTAAAGGAGACATTCTTATTGGCGGAGAAAACATAAAAAATAATTGGGAATACAGAAACAACATTGGCTACTTGCCGCAGATCGCTCGTTTCCCCGAAAATTTATGTGTCAGCGAATTATTCAGGATGATTCAGGATATGAGAATGAACAAAGGTAATGGCACCGATCCGGAAAAAAATTGCACAAACTTAGTTTCCCTTTTCCAGGTTCAATCGTTCTTATGCAAGCCGTTAAGAAGTTTGTCGGGCGGAACGCGGCAAAAAGTAAATGTGATTCTCTCACTCATGTTCAATCCTGATCTATACATTTTTGACGAACCCACGGTTGGCTTAGATCCGATTTCCTGCGTACGCTTCAAAGAAAATATTCTGGATGAAAAAAATAAAGGAAAAACTATTTTACTCACCACTCACATTTTAAGCGAAGTAGAAGAAATGGCGGACGAAATTATTTTTCTGCTGGAAGGAAAAATATATTATCAGGGCAGTCCGAAAGAATTGATGACAGATAAACAAGAAAACACACTTGAAAAAGCAATCGCAAAAATGTTGGAAGAACACGATCAAAAAATTACACAATAAAAATAAAACAACCATGAATAAAACAGAAACGGTAATTACATTATTTCTCTTTGGAATTTTTTCAATCCTCACAAGCTGCTCAAACGACAAAGAAAATAATCAACAGGCGAATGAAAATGATAAAATCACACAAGCTTTTATGAAGTGGACTGTAAGTGCTATAAAAGCAGGAAAGTATAGTCCTGCCGATTCCTGTAACTCCTCTTATTTTGCCAATCACAAAAAAAACGAGAAGTTAGAGGAAGGATTAGGATTGCCCGATAAAAGTAAATTCCATTATTTATTTACCGACATCAATAATGATAAACAACTTGATGCACTTGTAACGTTTCATCCTGTATGTTGCACATGCAGTGATACAACAGGCAAAGTGGTGCCACAGGCACAGGTTATTATTATTTCAAATCAAAACGGCTACGCAGCTAATGATACTTTCTTTTACCATTTATTTGCTGATTCTATGAATATAAATATTGATATAGACTCAACAGTGGCTAATCAGTTTTATGGCACCTATTTTAAAATTGGCAAGCAAGATACCAGCGTTGAACAATATCAAAAATCAATTTCAATTACTTTCGAAACAAGAGAAATGAAATTTATTAAAAGGAAAAGAGATAAAAAATAGAATAATATTTTTTTTCTTGCTGAAAATATTTTATTCTTTTCATGTAACCCATGTTGAAAATTTTTAAATACAGTTTTTATGATGTGTTGCGCAGTCGTTGGACCGTGCTGTATTTTTTGTTCTTTCTTGTTTCCACTTTTGCACTGCTTTATTTCTCTGGAAATATATCAAAAGGCATTGTCAGTTTGATGAATGTAACGCTCACCATCATACCGCTCATCAGCACCATCTTTGGTGTGATGCACTATTACAATTCACGTGAGTTTATGGAATTACTCTTATCGCAGCCAATCAAACGAAGCAATATTTTTATCGGACAATATCTCGGTTTATCCATTTCACTCTCACTCAGTTTTGTGGCCGGAACATTTATCCCATTTTTGGCTTATGGCATTTTTGTTTCTTCAGAAATTTGGAATTTTTCATTATTGATTTTTATTGGCGCTTTGCTCTCGTTTATCTTTGTTGCTCTTGCCTTTTTAATTTCTATATTAAATGAAAATAAAATCAAAGGATTCGGAATTGCAATTCTTATGTGGCTTTGCATGGCTGTAATTTATGATGGATTAATCCTGATGGTATTTGTTACATTCAATGATTATCCGCTGGAAAAAGCAGCAGTCATTCTGACCACGTTCAATCCGATTGATCTTTCCCGAGTAATGATTTTACTAAAGCTGGATATTTCTGCACTGATGGGTTACACTGCGGCTGTGTTCAACCAGTTTTTCGGAACTAATAGCGGAATGATTATTTCATTGCTCTCCTTGATTACCTGGGTAGTGTTGCCCATTGTATCATTTCTTTTCTTTGCGAAGAGAAAAGATTTTTAGGTGACATTAATTCAAAAGAATTTGTTTACTACTATAAATTTATTTTTTAATAGTGTTGTGCCCCTTCAATAATCCTGAATATGTGAAGTATAGAAGGGAATAAAGCGTCCATGGTTTCTTTTGCACCTTTAGTTGAACCAGGCAAGGCAAGAATAAGAGTGTTGCCTTTCATTCCTGCAATTCCTCGTGAAAGCATGGAGAAGGGAGTTCGATCCTGCCCGTAATTTCTTGCTGCCTCCATAATGCCAGGAATTTCCCGGTCGAGCAGGGGGCGAATTGCTTCGGGCGTGACATCTCTTGGCGAAAGACCTGTTCCCCCTGTAAAAATTATTATATCGTTTTTTAATTCATAATGTTTCTTCACTTTACTTTGGATATCTGTAGTCTCATCGGGAATAATAGAATAATCAAAAATTGAAACATTGCATGATTCTAATTTTTTGATAATCGCTTTTCCTGCTTTGTCTTCTTTTTCCCCTGCTGAAATGCTGTCGGAGCAAACAATCACGGCCGCTTTCAAATCTTTTCTGAATTTGTCTGTGAAATCAGATTTTCCGCCTTTCTTTTCTTTTAGTTTGATAGAACTAATTTCAATTCCTTTGTCAATTGGCTTCAGCATATCATAAATTGTAAGCGCCACTACCGATGCTCCGTGCATGGCTTCCACTTCAACACCTGTTTTGTAAACTGTATGCACTTCCATTTCAATTTCAATTTCCATCTTGCGAATCTCATAACGTATTTGTGTGAACTCGACCGGCATCGGATGGCAATCCGGAATCATATCACTGGTTTTTTTTACGGCAAATAATCCTGCAGTGCGTGCGGCTTCAAGCACATCTCCCTTCGGAACAGTTTTATTTTTTACTGCTTCAATGGTTTCTTTTTTACTCACTTTCACTACGGCAGTTGCAATTGCCTTCCGATGTGTTGTAGATTTATGCGTTACATCAATCATAATTTATTTTATATTTTCTTTCCATGAATAAGTTTCGTCTTCAAACATTTCTTTTCCAAAGATAGGAACACTGGCTTTAATTTCTTCAACGACCCATCGGCAAGCATCAAAAGCAATTGCCCGATGCATCGATGAAGTAAAAACAAAAAGAGAAATTTCTCCTGCTTTCACTTTTCCTATGCTGTGATAGATATGCATGCAGATAAGATCAAATTTTTCGAAAGCAGCTTTCCGTATTTCATGAAATTTTTCTTCGGCCATTTCTTCATAGGCAGAATAGTCAATAGCTTGAACTATTTTTCCGTTTATCTCATCACCTCGCACTTGTCCAAGGAAAATATCATGTGCACCAATTGTAGTTTTTGAACTGTGCCTTGCAATAGCGTCAGCAATAAACTGCGGACTTATTGCAGCATTCACAAATACCTTATGCTTTTTCTTGTCGTTCATGTTTTTGTTTTTCTCCGAATATTTTTATCCATTCCATCACCCCTCCCTTCAGGTTGTAAAGATTTTGGAAACCAAATTTTTCATATAAAAGTTCTATGGCTTTTCTGCTTCTATTTCCGCTACGGCATATCACAATTACTTTTTTGTCACGATAAATTTTATGAATATGTTTTTCAATTTCTCCAAGGGGGACTTTTAAATCGTTGAGTTCGGAAACCTCAGGCATTTCATTGGGCTCTCTGACATCCAGCAGTTGGATTTTTTCTTCGGATGCAATCAGGGAAAAAAGTTTTTCCGATGAAATTTCCCGGATAGGTGGTTTATTGTTTTTTATGCCGCAGAAATAATCGTAATCCGTTTTTCTGAATGCTTCGGCACTTTGTGGAGCTGATTTTATCGCTTCCGGATTTCTTTCTATTGCAATCGTATGAAAATTCATTGTTAGAGAATCTACGAGCAGAATTTTTCCGGAAAGAGTTTTTCCTATGCTGGCAATAATTTTAATGACTTCATTCGCCATGAGTGTTCCGATAATCCCCGGCAATACACCCATCACACCAATTTCAGAACAGGAGGGGGCTGACTCTGCTGGAGGTGGTGAAGCAAACAAACAACGGTATGTTGGACCAAATTCTTTTTTGGAGTTTTGATAATTAAATACAGAAACTTGCCCCTGAAATTTGAATATAGAACCTGACACCAGTGTTTTTCCTGACAATACACAAGCATCGTTTACCATGTAGCGGGTTGAAAAATTATCGGTGCCGTCAACTATAATAGTATATTCTGAAAAAATCTCAATCGCATTTTGAGTGCTGAGTTTGCTGTTTATGCTTTCAATTTCTATAAGTGGATTTTGTTTAGAAAGTTTGTATTTAGCAATCTCCGATTTTAATTGTCCCACATCATTAATATCGTACAATACTTGTCGCTGAAGATTTGTTTCATCCACTGTATCAAAATCAATAATTCCGATTTTTCCAACTCCGGCAGCTGTGAGATACATCAGAACAGAACAGCCTAAACCTCCTGCACCAATTATCAGCACTTTAGAGTTTTTTATTTTTTCCTGACCTTCTATTCCTATTTCAGGAAGCAGAAGGTGTCTGCTGTAACGTGTTATTTCTTTTTCTGAAAGCATAGTAATTTATCCTCCTGCAAATGGAGGCAACAAAGCTACAACATCGCCTGCATTTAATAATTGATTCTCTTTAATAATTTGTTTAGAAACAGCAATCACGAATTGATAGTTTTTCAATTTTGGAAAATCATCCAGCATTTTCTGCTTAAGAGCCTCTGTGTCATTAACATCATTAATATTCAACTGAGTTTTCCCCACAACTTCAGCCAAGGAACCGAAAAGGTTAATTTGAATACTCATGATTAGTTTTTTTTATAGTTCGGTATTCTTCAGGTGTATTTATGTTTTGAAAATGATTTTCTGAAAATGAAATTGTTTTTGTTTTGAAATGCTTTAATGCTTTTTTCATTTTCCATGCTTCAATTGTAATAAGCTCTTTAAATTTGTTTCTGCAAACCGAAGAATACACCGCACAAAGCGGCTGTACTTCACCTGAAAATTCGGAAATAGTAATTTCGTAGCCGGAAGAAATATCAATAATTTGTTTTAAAATACTGCTTGTGAGAAAAGGCATGTCGCAAGCGACAATTAAATTTTTTTCGCTGGCGCTGAATGATAGTGCCGTGTGAATTCCTCCCATTGGTCCGCAATCTTTAATTAGGTCAGCGTGAACTTTATATCCAAGGTAATCATAATTATTTTCATTTGAAATTATCATAATTTCATCCACAACCGGTTTCATTGCATCAATAATTCTTTCAATAATTTTTTTCCCATCAACCATAAGCAAACCTTTAGCAGCTCCCATTCTGGAATTTTTTCCACCTGCCAGAATCACTCCTGTAATTTTTTGTCTGTTCATTTTTCGCTCACAGTTAAAAGTTTTACGCTCGCAATTACTAAAACAACCGAAAGAATTTTTTTAAGAACCGGGTTGTTTAATTTTCTGCTCCCAAAATACGCGCCTGAAAACCCTCCAAGAAGTGCAACGAATACCCATACATAAACTGAATGGTCAATGGATACACCATTGCTAAATACCCCGGCAAGACCAGAAACAGAATTTACAAAAATGAAAAGCGCTGAAACAGCTGCCGTTTCTTTCATGTTTCCCCAATGAAGTAAAAGAATTATTGGCGAAAGAATTATTCCTCCTCCAATTCCAATTATTCCGGATAACAATCCAATGAGCGCTCCAAGGGCAAACGCCCATGTGCGATTAATTTCTTTCTCCGATTCATTTCCTTTTCCGAAAATCCCAAATAACCTGAGAATAGGGAAAATCAAAATCACTCCGAGAATTTTTTTGTATAAAAATGCGTCAAGAGTTATATATGCACCCATGAATGAGAAAGGAATGGAAGCAATGGCAAACGGAAAAAATAATTTCCATCGGAAATGTCCGCCTCTGTAATATTCATAGAATGCAATTAATGAAACGAAAATATTCATTAAAAGCGCAGACGATTTCATAACCGATGGTGCAATTCCGAACAACGCCATCAGTGCAAGGTAGCCGCTTGCTCCGCCATGCCCGACTGATGCGTAGAGAAAAGCCACTATAAATAACAGCAGGATGAAAAGCCAATATGTTGTTTCAGTATTCATTTACAATATTCTGAGTTTAGGGAAGAAAATGTATTTCAACCTGTTCTTCGGAAGCAATGTTTCCTTTTTCGGCAGGCAAATAAATCAGGCAATCTGCTGTGGCAAAGGAACTGATATTATTTGATTCTTGTCCCTGAAGTATATTCACTTTCCCGTCAGATATTTTTCCTTTCAGAAATAATGCGAGCCCTTCTTTCTTTTTAGTGCTGCCAGCAACAGGCATCATTTGTTTTTTGAGAAATATATTTTGATGCCCTTGCATAGTTCTTATCGCAGGAAGAGCATATTCATAAAAACAGCTTAAAGCAGCAGCCGGATTTCCGGGCAATCCAAAGATCAAGCACGAATTCAGTTTTCCGAAGAAAAGCGGTTTTCCCGGTTTTTGAGAAACTTTATAAAAAATATTTTGTGCGCCAAGTTGTTGCAACGCTTTGCCGACAAAATCATATTTTCCTACTGAAATTCCGCCCAATGTTAAGACAATATCTGACTTTCCTATAGCGATTTTTATTTTTTCAATAATTTTTTTTTCATCATCGGCAACGAATAGAATTTCTGCAGATGTAACATGTATTGTTTCGAGGGCGGCTTGGATGCAGTAAGAATTGGATTCATATACTTGTCCGTCACGAAGGGAATTTTCGGATTTGACAAGTTCGTTTCCTGTTACAATTACAGTAACTCGAGGATTTGAAAAAATTTTTGCTGTTGCAATTCCTAAGCTTGCCAGAAGACCCATTGCTCCTGGATTAATAACCTGTCCTTTTTTCAATACAATCTCTCCCTTTTTTATTTGCGAGCCAGTTTTTCTGATGTTTGACTCAAGTTCAAGTGAAGAGTCATGAATAATTAACTTTCCGCTTTCAACAGCAACTTTTTCCTGCACCACTACTGAATCGGCTCCATCCGGAAGCTTTGCACCTGTGAAAATTCTTGTTGTCTGACATTCTTGTATTTTTTCTGCAAAAGGAATTCCGGCTGCCGATTCACCGATGATTTTTAATGGAATTGATTTTTGAAAATCCGAAAACCGGATAGCGAAACCATCCATTGCGGATTGGTCAAAAGGCGGATAAGGGATAGGAGAAACAATATCTTGAGATAAAACGCAATGAAGCACTTCGGAAATATTTTTCTCAACTGATGGAAGTTGAAATGAATAATCTGCAATAAGGTTTTTCGCCTCTTCTACTGAAATCATTTTTTCTATTTTAAAACGAAGATGAAAATAGTGCTAAAGATAATCAATGACGCAAATCATTAAAGTATAACGGTGAATCAGGAATGAACTGAAAATCAACCTCCAATACTCACCATGCATCTTGTTGAAGAATATTCGCGCTCGGCATTTACCGTGTCAAGATCACTTCTGCCGCCCTGCATGAATTCTTTTTTATAAACCGATGATGTAATCAGAGGAGCAATGTCTTCTCCCTTTCTGAGTGGAGTAAGAATGTCTGTTTCTGATTTAGCAAAAAGGCAGTTGCGTAATTTTCCATCTGAGGTGAGTCGTATCCGATTGCAACCTTCACAGAATGGTTTTGAAATTGTGCTGATGAAAGCAAAAGTTCCTGAATGACCTGAGATACAGTATTTTTTTGTAGTGTCCTGGAGTTTGTCTTTTAGTTTTATCACTTCGTAACATGCTCTTATTTTTTCAAGCGCTTCTTCTTGTGAAACAATTTTTTCTTTATCCCATTGGTTCCCGTTGAAGGGCATAAATTCAATGAAGCGAATGTGTATAGGGAAATTTTTTGTCCAGGCAATGAAACTGAGTATCTCATCATCATTCACATTTCTCATCAGCACCACATTCACCTTTACATGAAAATCATTCATCACCAGGAGATGAATGTTATCAAACACACGATTAAAGTAATCTCTTTTAGTAATTGAAAGAAACTTTTCCCTATTAAGCGTATCCAGACTTGCGTTCACAGATTTAACACGAGCATTTTTGAAATCATCCAGATATTCATCCAGATATACTCCGTTGGTGGTGACCGCCAGCTCTACTGGATGTACGGACAGCAGGTTTATGATCTCCCGAAAATCCTTTCTTAGCAGAGGCTCTCCACCGGTGAGGCGGATTTTTTTTACTCCCATTTTTACAAACACCGAAGCGATGCTGTTAATTTCATCGGCTGTCATTCTCGGTGCGTTTGCAAAAAATCCCTTAGGCAAATCATCCGGCATACAGTAAGAGCAACGCAGGTTGCATCTGTCTGTCAGCGAAATGCGCAGGTAATCATGAACGCGATTGAAACTATCAGTCAGCATACTAATCTTTTTTGGCAAGTTCTTTCGTTTCGGTTTCGATACCCTCTTTCGCTTTTTTAAATTCATTCATTCCACGTCCAAGCCCTCGCATGAGTTCAGGAATTTTTTTGCCTCCGAAGAGAAGAAGAACAACAATAACAATCAGGATGATTTCGGTTGTGCCGAGCATTCCAAGTAAAATGGTGGTAAACATATTTTTTATTTTATTAGTTTCATTTTTTTTGATTATTCAGACAGATTCTTTTTTTTGTTCTTTTTGATGTTTTATCTGCTCGTCCATCATTATCTGCATGACATCAGTTTGTTTTTTTATTTCATGTACTTCTTGAGAGAGTTCGTTTTTAATTCCATCGGTTACATTTTGCATTTCACGTAGCCCCTTGCCGATTCCGCGCGCGAGTTCGGGTATTTTTTTTGAGCCGAAGAAAACAACCACAATGAGCAGAATGAAAAATAGTTCACTTCCTCCGATGTTAAACATAAAAGCACGATAGTTTGTTTTTCAGTATATTAATATCAACCGCAAATTAATCCTTTTTGGCAAATTCCTGTTTGACAAATTCCTGTGTTTCGGTTGTTATTCCTGCTTTAGCTTTTTTAAACTCATTAATTCCCCTGCCGAGTCCTCTCATCAGTTCAGGAATTTTTTTGCCTCCAAAAAGAAGAAGCACAACAATGGCAACCAGAATTATCTCCTGAGTGCCGAACATTCCAAGTAAAATAGTTGTAAGCATATTATTAAGGTTTAATGAATTGGTTTAATAAATTATTTAGTATAGTTGAGTATATTTTCATTATGGAGAAATGATGAATATCATATTTATCTTTTTTTAATTTTCTCAGGGAAATCCGGAACAGGTGTATCCAGAACAAATCTTTTCAGGCATTTAGCCAAAAGCAGATAATATTCATTTTTTGATCCATCCAACATCTTATCACAAAATGCAGGCACCCATTTTATGAAATGTTTGTTAAAGAACTCCGATTGGCTTCGCCATATTTTTTTTGCCTTCTTCAGGTCTTTTTTCTGAAATGCTTTCGTTTCAAGAAAAATCAGGTAGTATAAAAATTCAGTTTCAATGGCTATGTGGTCGGGCACATCCTTTATTTTTTCATTATACCTCAACCCCATTCTCTCATAAAAACTCATTACCCAAAGTGTTACATCACTCATTAATATATATTCCGTGCCGAAATAAATTGAACTGTAAGGCGGAGCAACCATCTTTGAAGGACCAATAAAAAGGCGGGTATATTCAACCAATAGATTAGTGTGGGTGTGTTTCTGAATTTCTTTTTTTAAAAAAATTGCATCGCTGGCACAATCCGGACAAACAATCTTTAGTCCAGCCACCAAAGTGTCAAACACTTTAGGGCTGTCAATTATTGCCTGATCCGGCTGACAGAGCAACGCAGTAAAAATATTAAAAACAGTTGCTCTTGCTTTTTCAACGGTTAAGAATTCTTGATGTGTCATACTAATTTGTTTTGTCAGAATATAGAAAAACTAATGTACAAAAAAATACCGTCTCAATTATTACATCAAGACGGTATTAGTTTGCCGTTTGTTGTTAAACCACAAACTACAAACAATTCATCTACCTCGCGATAATTATATTTTCCGTCATGATCACACCTTCTTTTGTTTTCAAAGAGCAGATATAAGTTCCGTTAGATAAACCTGACACATCAATTTTAGTTTTATGCACTCCTGCCGCAAGGTTTTCTTTGGAAGTTTCCACTACTTCTTTTCCGCTCATGTCATAAAGCGATATGGAAATTTCTGAAGAGTTGTTAAGCTCAAATTCAACTGTTGTATTATCAGTGGCAGGATTAGGATAGATGTTAAGTTGCCCGATAATCGGTGTAACACTGGCTTCTTCAGTACTAACCGGAACCTGAGATTGTGGTCCAATGTAAAATACATTTGGACTGGTTCCTAGCCCTTGTGCTTGCCAGTTCAAATCATTATTAGTTGTTAAATTATTTTTTAGAGTTAAAGCAGTATTAGCTGCCAATAACTGGGCTATCTGGCTGCTTGGATTATTCTGGTCACCAAAAATACGGGCGCCTGCTGGACAGGAAACCACGCAATAAGGTTCTTCGCTGTTTAACAAACGATGTTCACAGAAATAACACTTCTCAACTGTATTGGCTGGACGAACTGCATTGTAATAGGGATGTGTATAATCATTCTTACAGGGAGGAGCAGTTCCTGCTGCTGCTGCCACCGCTGCAGGAGAGGATGTTCCACCGGCAATAACTTCAGTAGTATCTTCCCAATAAGGATGTGAAGAAGTTCCAGCAGGATTGTAATGGTTTACCGACCATTGTACTCCATCAGAAATAACATCAAGAGAACTGTAAGGGCAACTTCCCATACAAGCCAGACCGCAACCGGCAATTATCCCGGCTTGGCATCTCAGATCGTCCCGCATAGTAATGCCTGCGGTTGTTTTCCATATTGCCTTATTGCCATTGCCATCAGGCACAACCGGACAAGCATTCACACATGGCGGGTCATTGATAGTTCTTTCACCGCAGTGGTTGCACAACACAGGCGTTACATGAAATTCTGTGTTTGGAAAAGTACCCTTGGCTATCGCATGAAAATCAGCCCAGTTGTATTTTCTGCCATTCACCAAATCTTCATGCCTGGTGTTGTTTTCGGTTTTGCAGGCAATGGCGCATGTGCCGCAGCCAATGCACTTGCCCAGGTCTATTAACATTCCATATTTTACTGCCATAGTTGGTTAGGTATTAATTGTTTTTTACTTTATTTTTTACGTTAGACTTTTACTAATTGCACTCCGCAGTATCCTCCGTTCCTTACGTTCGCCCCAGACAATCTTTCCCATTCAGCAGGCATAAACTGGTTGTTGCTGCCGGCTCCGAATTTTGGAGTCAATGTTGCAAAGTCTGATGCGAACCTTCCGTAAGCCCAGTGCCCTTGCCCGTAGGTTTTGGCAACGGTTCCCTGTCTGACACCCTCATAGAGTTTTACTGTTACCTTGACTCCAACAGAATTAACTGCCGAAGTTATCAGAACTCTATCTCCATCAACTACGTTAAGCGCAGCGGCATCAATAGGATTTATTTTGATACAGTCGCCCCAGTTGTTATCTCCCGGATCCAGCTTTTTAAACTGATAGTACAGCGGGTTGTTCTGGCTTCTTCCTTCGCGGTTGAAGCGAGATTTTGAATCAATAAATGTGAACGGAAACAGTGCAAGAGAACCTATGCGGTATGGCGGCTCGTAATGAGGCACATAAGCCAACTCGCCTTGTGCAGTGTAATTGCATGCCGTCATCACATCATCAACCGTTTTGCCCGTCCATTTTGGTGAGGCATTTATAGCAACAGTGGTTGCAATAGTTCCTGCCAAATCACCGGAAGTATTTACTGGTGCAGTAGCTGTGAAGTCTACACCGTATGCCACCCCGGTCAGAACAATAGTTGCCGCAGAACTTGTTACCGTAATACCTGCAGCCAAAAGAGCGGCAGCATTTGCTGTTTTAAAGTTGGCAGCCGTTGTAGTTAAATTACTAGCGAAAGTAGCAGTGTATGGAGTTCCTGCAATAGTGATGTCAGCTGTACCGCTTGTTCCTGTTAAAGTAACTGTCATTACCTTTTGATAAGAATCAGCAGCGTGTTTATTCAGTTCCTTTTTCAACGTTTCGCTGTAGAATTCAAACTTCTTGGTTTTTGTTCCCATATTACCCCACTGATACATGTACTGTGACTGGGTAGATGAAGAAACTCCTTTCAGTTTCCAGGTTGCCCATGTGTCGCCCTGCGCGTTGTAAGAAGGATAAGCAAAGAATTTTGAAACTATCTCAGCAAAAGTGGCTTCATCCGTAGGCAGTGCACCGGTTTCCGGGTCAATAAACTTAGTGGAGTAATAGTTGTAAAGATTGGCAAAGCCCTGTGCCTGAAGTTCCAGAGAAAGCAGCCATGGAATTTCGGTTTCCTCATCTTTCACATCAAACAAACGGGTGGCAACGGGCTGCATCAATGTCATCTCGGTAAATCTGTTAGCCGAAGAGGTAAGTACTCCCCATCTTTCAGTGCTGAATACTGCAGGCAAAAGAATATCGGCAAACTGCGATGCTTCCGATGCGTGAGTGGTGATGTGCGCCATCCATGGAACCATGTTGGGTACGCCCGTAGTGAATGCATCCTCCCATCGCTTAGCACCTGTGGCTGAATGGAATGTGTTATTATAATAAATCAGCGCAGCTTTTATATCATAAGGGTCGGCTGCCAGAATATTATCCACAGCTGCCTGCATGGAATTGGCGGCTCCTATTGTTTTATCAATAAAGGGCTGTGACAAAAGGGCTCCCCTCTTATCTATGTAAGCTTTTGAAAGCCCAGTTGTTGCTGTAGCGTCCTGAAAAGTACTGTATGCAGGAAGCGAAGCAGCCGATTTTGATGGCTGAACCATCGGACCTCCAATATTTCGTGTTGAGCCAAGCAGCCCATTAAGCGCTTGAATTGCCATAGAGGTATAAGCGCCTCTCGGAGTCATAGTAGGACCGGGTCCCTGCCATGAAATTACATTGGGTGCTTTGTTTCCCATTTCATCGGCAATTGCCTCAATATCGGTTTGAGAGATGCCGGTGATGGGAGCTGCCCATGCCGGAGTTTTGTCTTTTAATTCAGCGTTCCACCATTTAACAAGTCCGTAAGTATATATTTCGGTAAAGTCCGATTCCACAGCAGTTGTATTGGCTACAAAAGAACTGGCGCCTGAACCATTGAAATCACCTACAAATGGCTTGTACCATTTTCCCTGAACAAGTATGCGGTGTGCAATAGCGCTGGCTAAAGCGCCATCGGTTCCGGGAATGATTGGAGCCCATTTATTATTATTGGTGGGAGACTTTGCCTTAATAGCGCTTGCTGCAGAACCAATCAAACAAGGATCAACTACAACAACTGTGGCATTGTTTCTCAAATAATCCCATCGTTGCATGGCGCGGGGGGGCTGTCGGTTGGAACGGAAAGGATCCACGCCCCAGAGTAAAAGAAATTTTGTTTTTTCCATGTCGTAATCACGATAGCCCCAAACGCCTTCGGTGAAGTAAGGTCCGAATTTTTCGGCTTCAGCGCAGAGGGTGCTGTGCGTATATTGGTTGGGAGAACCGTATATTTTCGGAAGGGCGGTTTTAATAACATCTGAATTATAAGGAGTGTATCGTCCGCGCATGAACAGAAATTTTTCCGGTGTGCCTGCATTGCGGAGAGTCATCATTTGTGTGGCGAGGGCAGTGATGGCAGCGCTCCATGTGATGGGTGTCCACTGTGGATCAACACCAACGCCTTTGGTGGGATTGGTACGCATCATCGGCACTTTTAATCTGTCCGGATCATAACCTTCCTGTGGCGCCATGTGTCCTTTCGGGCAAAGCATTCCGGTGTTGCAAACGGAAATTTGGTTACCACGCACTTTCACAGCCCTTTTAATTGCGCCTGTGGTTTGCTGATACACCTCGTTGGGGCACCAACTGGTGCAGCCGTGGCAGGTGGATGGAATCCATGTTCCTCCGGCAAGGGCGCCAGGGTTTTTTGTTTTTTTACCAACTAATGCAAATGCTTCGAGCACCGGATTGAGTACCATAACTCCAACACCGGCAAGCCCGATAGTTTTTAAGAAGTCCCTTCTTTTGATGTCCATAGATGTTTATGTTAAATTGGTTTGTGTATTTTTCCCTATGCAGGTAATTTTTATTTTAATAATTCTCGGGTCAAAGGAAACGGGATTGCCTGAATTAATCAATGACCAAGTTCATAAGCAATCAGAACAGATGAAAGTTTTTTGTTTGCGAAATAGCAAAGAATGGTTATCGGTTTTCTGGTTGTAAATCCTATCTTTCATAAAAGCATTTTCCTGTTTTTGGAAAAGCAATGAGGTGCGTAAAAAAAATTACTCTATATTATTTTTTTCGTCTATGAATTTTATTAATTCATTTATTTCATTTCTGAATTTTTCTTTCCATTCATTTATTTGTTTTTCATCTTTCAGATAAAAGCTTCCGAAGGCAGCGTAGGCATGTGATGCAATCCGATAAGTTCTGTTTTTGATTTCCGTAAGATGATTTTCATTTACAACGGGTTGCTGTCCGTTTGAGGTTTTGCCATTGAAAGATATCTTTGACTTGTTCATGCGGTTGTGTTTTAGTTGGTGAGTGTTTTTCTTTAACAATGTTCGCCCTGATAATCCTTCTGAACAATAATTCACTGGTGATACTCCGCCACAATTTCTTTTAGTTTATCGGGCTGGAGCATGGTGATAGTGCTTCCGCAGGTGGCAATAATATTTTCAGCGCGGAATTCAGAAAGCAGGTTAATTGTTTTGCCGGTGCTGATGCCTGCAATATCGGCAATATCTCCCCGTAAAACCTTTTTGCAGAAGGGCGCTCCATTCCCGTTGCATCCAAAAGCTTTATGTATGGTTAACAGCGCTTCCGCCACTTTTTCTCTCGTGTTCATGCTTGCCTGATGACAAAAACTTTGTTCTATCTTTTCCAATTCCTTTACATAGGTCAGCAGAATATTTAAATGAAGCGCTGGATTTTCTTTCAGCACATGTGCAAAATCTTCTTTGGGGATCTGGCAGATTTGAGCATCTTCAAAAGCGCTGGCGGAGAGGCGGTAAGAGGAGATGTTTTCCATAGAGCTTCCCCTGAAACCAAACAACTCGCCTTCTTTGATAAAACGGATGTATTGTTTTTTCAAATAGATGTTTTCTTTCCACAGCCCTACAACTCCTGACAGAACAAAATAAATTTGAGTGGCTGGAAAATGTTCGTGAAAAATAATATCATCTTTTTTCTGCCTGGTGCATATTGCCGATTTATTTAAAAATAATTTCTGCACCGGTGTGCAGTATTTTTCCAGCAAATGATTTTTGCTTACAATATCGCAGGGAAAAGAATTATGGTGCATGAAAGTATTAATTTTAATGACCCCGGCATGAACTCCCTGTGGTCTTGCCACAGGGATGAAATGCCGTTGCGCGAAGCGCAAAAGAGTATGTTTACTTCATGGTAGACACGAGCGAGGAGATATGGTACTGGCATCACAATGTATCGGAGT
>JACRAM010000097.1 GCA_016213405.1 Bacteroidota bacterium | reverse complement strand
GGGGAGTGAGCCGGGTTCAAAGTATAATAAGGCAGTAAAACTCGGTTTGAAAATAATAACAGAAGATGAGTTTAAAAACATGATGAAATGACAAGGGTTTTCATTTTAGTGGAGTTTGAGTATCCTGTAGGGTAGGCTTTGCCCGCCATTTTTCAAATCTTTTTTGGTGGGCGCAGCACAGCCTACGGACTGCCAACGATGCTCGTCATTCCCGCAAAGATTCTGAGCAGGACGCCGTTCCCACGAAAGTGGGAAACCAGTTCCTAAAGAAGTAAAGAACACTGGATTCCCGTTTGCACGGGAATGACAGTAGGATGGGTGAAGCAAAGCGCGACGCATCAAACCATGTCGGGTCTGCTGCGCTGGACCCACCTACAGACTATTTTGGTGGGCGCAGCCCACCAACTCATACTTTCCTGAATCTGTGTTATTTGTGGCAAAAAATAAATAAATCAGGCGCCTTTTTTCTCACTTCACTATAGAATAACTGCCGTCAGGATTGGTTTTAATCTTTCCTTCAAGTATCTTCGCAGCTTCTTTTAAGCCCTTTGCGTAGTACCCTTGTTTTTCCTTAAACCGTAAATCCTTAACATCGTTATAAACCTCATCCTTCCATTCCCAGACTTCCAAGAGCGCCTTTGATATGGCAGCTTTTTTTTCAATCGTTTTCATAAACAACCTCCATTGGGTTTGTCAAAATCAAAGGATAGAAATATCCTTCCTTCTCGTTTACTATTTTAACATCAATCTGTTTTTGTATGTTGGAAAGATGTTTAAAATTCCATGATAAGAGAATATCCATCTGATTACAGGTAGCAATGGCTATGTGTTGGGCGTCCTCCAGTTTTTTCTCAGGAATAACCTTTTCCCTAATATAAACTCCGGCAATCGCATCAGAATTTTTGTCAAGAGTAAGAATCTTTATAGAATACTTTTCAATAACCTCAAGAAGCCGTTTTTTCTTATCTTCATTTTTTGTCTTTTCAATTTCTGCAATTACAACATCTGAAATATAAACAATGTATTTGCCCATTTTAACATAATTCTCAAAAAAATCTTCTGTGATTTTTCTAAATTCCGGCACATCGTCAGCAAAAAGAAAATTGATGACCGATGTGTCAAGATATATCTTCAGCCTTTTCATCTTTCAACCTTCCGTGCTGCTTACTTTACCCTAATCCTTTTATAAAATCAATTGCCCTCAATGACAAGGGTTTTCCTTTTGGTGGAGTTTGAGCAGCCGGTAGGCTTTGCCCGCCATTTTTCAAATCTTTTTTGGTGGGCGCAGCACAGCCTACGGACTGCCAACGATGCTCGTCATTCCCGCAAAGATTCTGGCGGGAATCCAGAAATCATTTACAAATACTTTCATACAAATCATTCCACTGTGGGTTGCCCTGTTCAATAAGTTTCAGTTTCCATGCCCTTTCCCATTTCTTAATCTGTTTTTCTCGGGTAATGGCAGATTCGGCAGATTCATGCGCCTCATACCAAACCAGATGGTGGACATTGTATTTTTTCGTGAAACCTTCAACCAGATTCTGTTTATGCTCATAAACCCGTTTAACAAGATTTGATGTTACACCAGTATACATCGTTCCATTTCGTCGGCTGCATAGAATATAAACATAAAACTTTTTCATTTGTAAAAAGTTGTCATTCCTGCAAAGCATGTCCTCGCATGCTTTAAGCGGGGAGCAGGAATCCAGACGCCGTTCCCACGAAAGTGGGAAACCAGTTCCTAAAGAAGTAAAGAACACTGGATTCCCGTTTGCACGGGAATGACAGTTATATGGGATGGGTGAAGCAAAGCGCGACGCATTAAACCATGTTGGGTCTGCTGCGCTTGACCCACCTACAGACTATTTTGGTGGGCGCAGCCCACCCTACGAACTAACTGAATCCGTGTTCTTTGCGAGAAAATAAATCGGACACCTTTTTCTTTAAAAGAGTAGCAATTTTTCGATTTAATTTTTTTTAATTCCCTCAATTGCTTTTCTAATATCTCCGAGTTCTTCTACAATGGGATTACGCTCACTTCTACTATTTAAGTAGGGTTGCAAATC
>JACRAM010000096.1 GCA_016213405.1 Bacteroidota bacterium | reverse complement strand
TGGATCTTGTCCGCTCTGTTTGCTCTAAGGCAAGAAATTAAATTGGTCTTGCAAGGGCAAAAATAGAAAAGTTTTAAATAGTGAAATAGTATATAAAAATCTTCAAAAAAAATTTGGAGATAACACAGAATCTGTCTGCTGGCAGAGTGATAAAAAAATGGCAAGCTCTTGGCGCACACAGAACTATAAAGGCAAAATTCCGCTTGTGCGCCATGTGCTTGCCATTATGCAGGGGCTTGATGTATAAGTCAAACCGCTCCATTGATAAATGCAACCGCATGTTTTACAACTACAACCGCGAGTTTGATAAATACAACCGTTAATTTGATACTTATAACCGCGAGTTTGATACCTACAATCGCGGGTTTGACAACTATAACCGCAAATTTGATAAAATAGGGAGGTTGTTTGACAAATGAGGTAGTAAAAAAACGAAAAAAAGGAGGTTTTATGCTAACACCCATGTCCCCCGCTGCTTTGGAGCGGGGGACATGGGAATTTCATTTAGAATTAGTGAACTTTATGCCACTTATTTGTTTGTATTCGGGACTGCTTGCACCGAAAACGGATTTAACATATTTTTTTACTTCCTTTTGTATGTCGAAAAGACCAGTAACAGCAAGGTAAAGGATTTTGTTTCGGTTAATCCGTGCATTGCTCATCGGGGTTGTATTATTCACTACTGCGGTGTTGGTGTTTTTTAATGAAGTGAGCAAGGTATTCAGCGTGACTAATTTCAAGTCTGTTTCGTTGGGAATATAGAGCGGTTCGTTTGTTAAAAGCAGAATGAGTTTGGAGAAGTTTTCTATTCGGCTATCAAAACTCATTTGGGATGCGGAAACATGAATGGGTGTAATTGGAAGCGGAGTTGGAAGCGGATTTGGAGAAATTGTTTTATCAGTAGGATTGGGAGGCGGTGGCGGAGGAGGTAATTTATCAGCACGTCCACCCTGAATTTTACGAGCAAATGTTTTTGCGTCTTTAACTATTTGCGTGGTGGCATCAGTTGCGTCAAGCGAATTGATAATTCTTGTAACCAATTTGCTCAATGGGGCAAATGCGATTTCTCTTGCATTTACTGCAATGTTGTAAGGGGAGACTGCTGTATTAACTGCAATTAAACTGTTGCGCGCGCTTGTTAGCAGTGTGTTTAACGCGGGTAATTTAATTGCTGCTTTGGTCGGATTGTAAGTTGCTCCATACCCTGCGCAAAATGAAATTAAATCTTCAAAGTTTGCTACATTTTTTGAATGACCTGTTTCGGATGTTGATGCCATAGTGTTTAGGTTTTAAGGGTTAGTGTTTAAATTTATTTTTGTATGATTAGTTTTTTATTTGTTGTATTGTTTTCGGCAGTGACCCTTTCAGGAGACACTGTTCGGACTGAGATATTTCTGTGCTTGTAACCGCAGAAATCATTTTCTCATTCTCATGACATTCACATTCGCATTTACCATGCGGTGCATTTGAGCAGAAAAAAATAATTGTACAAAGTACGATGTATATTATACAATGTAATGCGAACTCCATATATTTTTTCTTTCAAAGTTTTAAATCAGGTTTTTAAAAAGTGTATGCTATTCCTGTTAAGAAAATTGATTGATTAAATAATTGATGTTCCGAAAAATGTTTTTGCCACAGAGGATAGTAATATTTAGCGAAGCATGAAATATGATTGTACTGAAAATTCATTCCGCTTGAAAGAAACAAGTCGCTTCCCTGAGCCAGACCACAGGGAGCGCTTATCACTTTTATACCCGATATATATTTATAGAACTCATCCTGCCAACCATGTTCAAAATAGAATCCTTCATGCAATTGAATCTTAGTTGAATTATTCACGAATGCTTTATAGCATATTGTTGAAGATAAATTCATCTCATTGCCATATATAAAACCATCTTTGGCTTGAGAATATTTACAGAAATTTCCAGAGGAATTAATTTGCATTCGTTTAAAATCAATTAATGCTGATAGACCAAGAGAGAGATTGTTTATATAGTTACATGGTAAAAGACGCGGAGTAATTTTGTCCATTTCAAGTTTCAGCCATCCTATGGTGTTATCTATTCCGTGCTTTGAAATAAGAGCGGTCTGTAATCCATAATCAAAGAAGAAATAAGAGTGATTCTTGTTTTTAAATCTTTCAAAAAGAAGAAACTTTCCGAAAAATGTTATCTCATTCGTTGACCAACTATGCAATTTATTTATACCTGTTTCTGAAATTGCATCAAACCGAATATCTGTTGCGCTGAATGCTAAATTACATTGCATTCTATGTGAAGAATAAATTCGGCTGAACATACTCTTAGTTAAAATATTTTCGCGTAAGGTAATTGTAGAGGGTAGATTGGGAAGAGGAGTATCCAATGTGAAACTTCTCTGAAATATTCTTTGATAATTAATGATACCAATATTTCTTCCGTCTTGTAAAAATGGATAAGTATTTAAAAGATAAGAATGATCCCAATCCGCTCCAAATGGAACAAAATGAAAAGCGCATGTTTTGGCATTGTGTATTATGCCAAAGAGTAAAATCCCCAAAATGATTCTTTTCATTTGTTTTTGTTATTTACAGTTATACTTTGGCTTTTAAAATGGAGCGGGCATTATTATACCCGCCCCGCACCAATAATCGCAATTGGTTAATGTAAATTATTTGTTGATGATTAGTTTTTGTGTGAATGATTCTTTTTCTGTTTTGATGTTTAGAAAATAAATTCCGTCAGGTTGTTTGCTTAAATCAATTTCGGATTTTTCATTTTTAATTCTTTGAGAAAGGATTTTTTCTCCCGAGATAGTATAAATGAAAACTTCTCCTTTGGAGATTTCAGAATCAAGAATGAATTTTCCTGCTGATGGATTAGGGAAAACAAAAATGTTTAATGGATTACTTAACTCATTAACGCCAACACCAGCAGGGTCGTATTTCCAGAAATCCTGATAGGGTGCAATGGTATCTGATCCCGCTCCGATATATCCAAAATTACCAATAGAAAAGCCGACAGCATTCGCCCTTTTACCTCCGCAAAAATATCCCTTCTTCATCCACATATTTGTAGAGGGGTCGTACTCACAAAAATCGGAACACAGAGAATCCATACATCCTCCTGTACCGATATATCCGAAATTGCCGATGGAAAAGCCCTTTGCATCGCCACGTGCTACGCAACAATAGTTTGCTTTCTGCATCCACATATTCATTGAGAGATTGTATTGCCAGAAATCAGAACGCAGTGAATCATTATCTTCTCCTGTCCCTATATATCCATTAGCACCGATGGAAAAGCCAACAGCACACATTCTTGCCGTACCGCCAAAGTCAGGTTTCTGTGACCACATATCCATAGAGGGATCATATTCCCAGAAATCCCGTTTGTTACCGGTGGAATCCATTCCTGTTCCGATATATCCTTTTGTTCCGATAGAAAAGCCGACAGCCATACTTCTTGCCGTACTGCCAAAGTTGGCTTTCTGCGTCCACATATTCATGGATGGGTCATATTCCCAAAAATCCTTTTTGTTGTTCATCATCATATCCATTCCTGTACCTATATATCCTTTGTTGCCGATAGAAAAGCCAACGGCAGAGGTTCTTTTACCTCCGCCAAAGTCGGCTTTTTGCGTCCACATATCCATTGAGGGATCGTATTCCCAGAAATCAGAACGCAGGGAATCCATGTCTTCCCCTGTTCCGATGTATCCTTTTGTTCCGATGGAAAAACCGACTGCGTCATGTCTTGCCGTTCCTCCAAAGTTTGCTTTTTGTGTCCATGTTCCTTGTGCGTTAACAGTTGCCATACTCAAAGCAAAGCAAAAAATAATGGCAGAAGGAATGAGTTGAGTTTTTATTATTGTTTTCATAGTTTTAATTTTTAAGGTTTAACTAAATGACGAATACTTGAACTAAAAAAAGCATTGACTTTTTTAGGGTTCAAGAATAAATGAAAGCAAGAAAAATTCGATTAGCCCTTAGGCGGATGAAAAACGGAAAGGAGATGTTTGTCTGAAAGAGGAAAGGAATAATAGGATATTAATTCATTTGTAACGGAAGGGGAGAACAGGTGAATGTCGGAATTGTTTTGAGAAAAGAGTTGAATCTCATTTTTTTCTTTGACAGGATTAACAGGGGATTGTTCTTCTTTGTCTTGTTCTTCTAATTGTTTTTTCAGGTGACATTTTCCCTCACAGTGCATTTGGGGCTTGTCCTTATTTATACAAAGGACTTTTGCAATATTGTCCTTGTTAATATAGTAATCGGTATAAATAATAACCTTGCTGAATGTTTGCAACAAGAACACCGAAACTAAAATGAGGGATACTATTTGTTTGAAAACTGTTATCACGAAAACAAAGGTACGAATATTAGATAGCAATTCTATGATGTTTGTCATATTGAACAATGTTACGGATTCAAGTATTGTTCTTGAAATTTGAGCAGGAGTCAGAAATTTTTTGGCGCGGTATTATGATTGGCTGTTGGGTTTGCTCTTTGCCGTGCGCAGAGTAAAAGCTGTCGGTTTTATCTGAACATTAACGAGCACGGCAATGTGCAAACCGTGCAGAGGTTCAATAGCGACAAAAAATTTGTGCAGGAGCTTGTATTGAGTTGTTGTCCGATACCTGCGAATAAGTCCACGAAGCATGTATTTGTAACCTGCGTATTTGTCCACGCTATGCGGTCTTTTGCTAAACTGTCCGGCTACTGCGGAATGGTCTACGGAGCGTGACGTTGGGTCGCCTATTAGGATCAGTCCGGCTACCTGCGTATATGTCCACGAAGCGTGGATTTGTCTTGCTGTTGGATTTAACAAGGCTCAAATGTCAACCGAAAAGCTGTCCGAAAAAGATGAATTTGCGCCTTGCTTATAACGTTTTGCGGGCGTGCGAAGTGCGGGATTAAAAAACACTTCGCTGTCCGCCAGCACAAATATAATTAAATACTGAAAACATTTTTTCAAAAAGTAAACCCGCATTGCGCACGCCCGCTGTTATCAGCAGTTTTCTTTG
>JACRAM010000095.1 GCA_016213405.1 Bacteroidota bacterium | reverse complement strand
CCCTCCATGAGGGGGACAAACAACATCTTGTGAATGGACTTTCTCTCCTTCTTACTTCTTGCTTTCTAACTCCTTTTTCACAAACTCAATCACCGCTTTGCTGTCGTGAGGAGAGAACCATTTTATCTCTTTGTCTTTTCTGAACCAGGTCATTTGCCGTTTGGCATAGTTGCGCGTGTTTTGCTTGATGAGTTCTACCGTTCGGGAGAGGTCTTGCTTGCCTTCAAAAAAATCAAACACTTCTTTGTATCCCACCGTGTGCAGCGAGTTGCGGTGGCGGTGCGCTTTAAGTTTTTTTACTTCTTCAACCAATCCATCGCTCATCATTTTATCAACGCGCGCGTTTATGCGTGCATAAAGTTCTTCGCGCCCGAGTTCAAGTCCGATTTTTATTGGGGTAAACAAAGCCCCCTCCCTGACGCTTCGGTCAGGGCTGATAGAATCGTCAGCCCGACCTCCCCCATTAGGGGAGGAATCCTTCTTTCTGAATTCGGAATACGGTTTTCCTGTTATCAGGCAAACTTCTATCGCCCGAATGAGGCGGTGGGGGTTTTTAATATCCACTTTACGATAATGCTCGGGGTCTAATCTTTTTAATTGTTGCTGCAGTTCTTCAATTCCGTATTCTTTATATAATGCGGTAAGGTTTGCTCTCAGTTCTTTGTCGGCTTGCGGCACCGGGTCAAAACCATTGAGCACCGCATTAATGTATAAGCCGGAACCGCCAACCATCACAGCCACCCCCTCCTGAATCCTCTGCCCCCTCCTGAATCCTTTGCCCCCTCCCCCGATGCTCCGATTGGGGCAAGCTGACCTCCCCCATTGGGGGAGGACTTGTATTACTTTCTCCCTCCCTAATGGGGAGGGATGGGGTGGGGCTAATATTTTTTCAAGCACCTGCAGTGCATCGCGCTCAAACATTCCCACATTATAATCATCTGTTACGGAAAGGGAGTTTATGAAATGATGCTTTACCTGTTTGAGTTCTTCGGCAGAAGGTTTTGCGGTGCCTATGTTCATCTCGCGGAAGAACTGGCGGGAGTCGGCAGAAATAATTTCTGTGCCAAGCGCTTTGGCAACTTCAATGGCAAGAGCGGTTTTTCCAACTGCGGTGGGTCCGAGGATAACGATTAATTTTTTTTCGGATTGCATTAGCGGGAAAAGTTAAATAAGTTAAAGGGTTGATTAGGTTAAATGGTTAACTAGTTGATTAAGTTAAATGGTTAATTATAGCTGTTACTCAATCAACTTAATTAACCTAATCAACCCAATCAACCCAATCAACCTAATTAACTCAATTAACTAAGTCAACTCAATTAACTTATTCAACATCCTCCTCCTCAAATCCTTCCGAACTTTCTCCTTCTTCCTCTTCTTCTTCAGCGCCTTCTTCTTTTTCTTCGCCTGTATCCACCTCTTTGTCATCCAGCGGAAGCAATCCTTCCACTTCGTCATCATCCGAAATTTTTTCTTCTCCCGGTTCCACAATTATTTCTTTTTCATCTTTCAGGTTTAGTATAGCATCATCGTCATCTTCTACCGGGGGCGGAGGCAGGTTGGTTGCTTTGTATTGCTTTGGCGAAGTGCCAGCGCTTTTCACGCAGAGAGGATACTCTTTCTTTTCGTCAGGAATTATTTTCAAGAGTTCAACGGTGAACGTCCATTCTTTTTCAGGATCGAAAACATAAATAAACTTTTGATGCGGGTGGTTTACGTGATCGGAAATTATTTTTTTGGAGGGCGGCTCTTCTTTTTTATCTCTTCTTTTTTTTTCTTCCCCGCTTGTGTTTATGGAAATGATTTCTTCTTCTCTTCTCCAGTAATCATCGCTCATATGAAAGGTTGCCTGCTTTGAATTATCAAACGCTATTGCCTGCTGAATGGCGGTGTGCAATTCCATGAACGACTGAGAAGATTTTATCTCAATGTCGCGGAACACATCTTCGTGGTCTTCGTAAGTTATTCGGAAGCGGTATATCATATCTGCAAAGAGTGAATGAGAGGATTACTGAATTGCTTCATCAATACAAAAATATAAATACTATTCATAGTGAGAAGGTGAGAAAGTTAGCTCCGAAGGTCCGAAGGACTCCTTCGGAGAGTCCCTTCGGGAAAAGTTAATACGCTCTCACACTCTCACCTTCTCACTCCCTCACTTTCTCCCTAATCCCAGTTCCTTGCCTTTCTGAATCATGTATTCAAATGCTTTTTCATATTCGTTGGGAATGACTCCGTCAAGAATGGCTTCGCGCACCGCGTCTTTGATGATGCCGATGGTCTTTGAGGGAGGTAGATTAAAAGTTTTCATCACAATTTCTCCTGTGATGGGTGGCTGCCAGTTGCGCATCTTGTCTTTTTCTTCCACTTCTTTTAATTTCACGCGCACAATTTCAAAGTTGCGCATATACTTTTTCACCTTCTCCGGATTTTTGGAAGTGATGTCGGCATCACAAAGCATCATCAGGTCGTCAATGTCATCGCCCGCTTCAAACAATAATCTTCGCACGGCTGAATCGCTGACTTCATTCTTGGCGAGTACGATAGGGCGGAGGTGAAGCAGAACAAGTTTCTGCACGTACTTCATTTTTTCATTGAGCGGAAGTTTTAACTCGGCAAATATTTTAGGAACCATGCGCGAGCCCCTGTCTTCGTGCCCGTGAAAGGTCCATCCGTGCCCTTCTTCAAATCGTTTTGTCTGCGGCTTGGCAATGTCGTGCAGCACGGCAGCCCATCTCAGCCATAGATCATTTGTGTTTTTTGAAATATTGTCGAGCACTTCCAGCGTGTGGTAGAAATTATCCTTGTGCCCTTTGCCATCGGCATATTCCACGCCTTGCAGGAGAACCAACTGCGGAAATATCAGATTGAGCAATCCGGTGTCGAACAGAAGTTTGAATCCGACTGATGGTTTTGGCGAAAGAATTATTTTGTTCAGCTCATCGGCAATTCTTTCTTTGGAAATTATTTTTATCCGCTCTTTGTTCTTTGATATGGATTCGAAAGATTTTTTTTCAATGGTGAATCCTAACTGTGAAGCAAACCGGATGGCGCGCATCATTCTCAAAGGGTCATCGGAGTAAGTGATGTCAGGATTCAATGGCGTGCGTATGATTCCCGAGTTCAGGTCTTTTATTCCCCCGAATGGGTCCAGCAGTTCTCCGTAATTTTTTTTGCCGAGAGAAATTGCCAGCGCATTGATGGTGAAGTCGCGCCTGTTCTGGTCATCTGCCAAAGTGCCGTCTTCCACCACGGGCTTACGGGAGTTTCTGTCATACGATTCTTTTCTTGCTCCTACAAATTCTATTACATAATCCTCATAAGTAATCTGCGCTGTGCCGAAGTTCTTGTAAATAGTTACGTGATAATTATCTCCCAGCTTTTTTGCCACTCGCTCTGCCAGATCAATTCCGCTGCCGATGCAGACAAAATCAATGTCCTTGCAGTCTCGCTTCAATAATAAATCGCGCACCCAGCCGCCAAAGACATATGCATCCGCATTCATCTCCGATGCGCAGTCGGAAACAATTTTGAAGATGGGATGGGATAATTTATCTTTCACAGGTAGTAAGAAGGTGAGAGAGTTAGAGTGTGAGAAAGTTCAGTACGTACATAAACATTTTAGCTTTTTAAGAAGCCCGTTATTGAGTGCTGAGAGTTCGTTTATCTTTTCCATGATTGTATCATTTTCTTTTTGCGTGATGAACTCAAGTTGTAACAACAGTTCGCAGATGGTGTCTGCTTCTGCAATCGAGCCGTTGGTAATTCCAAGAAATTGCATGAATTCTTTCTGGTGATTTCTTCCTGCTCCTTCGGCAATATTAAGAGAAATTGAAACTGCGCATCTCCTGAGTTGAGAGGTGATTCCGTATTTTTCAGTTGATGGGAATTTTTCTGAAAGTTTATAAACGTAAACACAAAAGGCGATACTTTTCTGCCATAAAATTAATCTCCTATGTGGTTTTTGTGATGTAGTCATGACATGTACATTGAATTGTTTTCTTATTTATGTATTTGTCTTTCCTGCTTTCTAACCTTCTTACTTTCTCACTATCAAGAATTCTCCGTTCATCTTTAACTTAATAATGGAAGAAGGTTTTGATTTTGAAAAATCATCTTGTCTCCAGTTTGCAATATAATCTATTTTGCTTTTTATCCCTTCTGAAATCTCATCATAGTTCTGCGGAGCTTCGGTGCCGCTTATGTTTGCTGAAGTTGATACAAGCGGCTTTCCAAACTTATGTATTAATCGCTGGCAGAAATCATCTTTCACAATTCTTACACCAATGCTTCCGTCTTCCGCCAGAATATTTTTTGCAAATCCTCTTCCTGAATCATAAATGATTGTGAGCGGAGTGTCGCTTACTTCAATTAAATCCCATGCCTGTGCGGGAACATCTTTTACAAATCGGTTCAGCATTCCTTCATCGCTTACTAAAACAACAAATGATTTGCCCCCCGTTCTTGCCCCCCGCTCTAAAGGGAGCCCGGACAAATTGTTTTCATTCATCTGTATTTCTCCTTTCAGGGCAGGGGCTTCTTCTTTCCTTTCCTTTATTGCTATAACTTTTTCCACTGCTTTTTCATTCGTGGCATCGCAGCCGATTCCCCAGATGGTATCGGTAGGGTAGAGGATGGTTCCGCCTGTCCGGAGAACGTCAATTGCCTTTTTTATTTCTTCGTCCATCTATTCAGAATATAGCTTCATCATTTGCGATGCAATAGTTTCCGGAAGAAAGTTCTTTGCATGTTCAAATCCTTTTTCACTCATTTCTTTTCTTTTACCTGGAGAGGATAAAAGATGGGTGATTTCATGTGCGAGCTGCTCTGTGTTCATAGGGTCAATATAAACCGAATCACTTCCTCCTGTTTCTGTAAAGCAACCGCCTTTTGTCGTGATGACCGGAGTTTTGCGGGTGAGCGCTTCAATAACCGGTATTCCGAATCCTTCAAAGAGCGATGGATAAATAAAAATTTCTGCTCCACTGTAAATGGCAGGCAAATCTTCGGTTGGAACATTCGCAAGGAATAAAATTCTTTTTTCTATTTTTTCTTTTGCTATAAACTCCTGCACCTTTTTGAAATACGTTTTCTTTTTTCCAACCACCACCAGCGGAATGTCTTTTATATTTTTTATCGCTTTAACAATTGTCAGAAGATTTTTTCTTTCTTCAATGGTTCCTACATTCAGGAGATACTTTGCAGGGAGACCGTATTTGGTTTTTACTTTATTGATTTCTTCTGTTCTGTATTCTGTGTGAAATAGATCATCGCAGCTCTGGTAAACTACTTTTATCTTTTTGGAATCAACCGAGTAAAATTCCTGTATGTCATTCTTTGTCTGTTCGCTTATCGCAACTATCACATCGGCTAATTTGCAAGCAGACATACACTTCTTGTTGTACATCTTTCTGTCAATGAACGGATAAAGTTTAGGATGACGCAGGAAAATCAAATCATGAATAGTGACAATCTTCTTTCCTTTGAACTTCTGAATGTTGAACGGAAGCTCATTGCTTAATCCGTGATAGACATCAATATTGCCCAGCAGCTTTGTAATTCCATAAGAACGCCATCTTGAATTCAGCTTTGTATCAACAATTCCTTTTGGCTGGATGATAGATACATTCTTCTTTCCGGAAATAAATTCACTGAATGTTGATTTGTTTTTCTTTGTTGTGAAGAGGGTGTAATGGTTCGCAGAAAAATTCTGCACAAGCGATGTAATCACTGTTCGCGAATAGTTTCCCAGCCCGCTGGAATTCAGAAAAGCGCGCTTGGCATCAAATCCAATATTCATTGTTGAAAGGGTTCAAAAATAAAACGTGAAGATAAGTAGAATCTGCTATTTGGAAGAAGCTGATTCAGCGCATTCAATTTCCCTTACATGAAGAACCTGTCCCTGCTTCAATCTTACATATTGCTTGGGTGCTATGGCATTCAGCTCGCGTAGTTTTTTTGTAGTGGTAGCGTAATGTGTTGCAATCTCAGCGAAGGTTTCTCCTTTTTCCACAGTATGAAATTCTGTATCGGGATGAAAAGCGGCAAGCAATCCGCTCTTATTCTTTTTCAGAATAACTGTATTGAAAAGTAAGTTCCCGTAGTCGAAGGAAATAAAATACTGCGGGTCAACAGGCGCACCCATGAAGCGGACTTCAAAGTGAAGGTGTGGTCCTGTAGAATGACCGGTGCTTCCGGCAAGCCCGATTAAATCTCCTGCCGAAACTACATCGCCATCTTTCACTTTTATTTTCCATAGATGCGCGTAAACAGTTTCGAGTCCGTTGTAGTGACGAACAATCACTACGTTTCCGTAGCCACCCTGCTTTTTAGCGAAGCGCACCATTCCGTCAAAAGCAGAAGTAATAGTGTCTCCTTTTCTCATCTGGATATCTATTCCTTTGTGGTAGCGGTTGTGTCTCCATCCGAAAGTTGAAGACACAGGTCCCCATGAAGGCATGTTGAAGCACCCGAACTCTGTGTTTTCAAGTTCAAGTGTATAAGTAGCATCTAAAGTAAATTCATCTTTAAAAAGTGTGGAAAGGTCTTCATCCCATTCATTGTAATAATTTGAAGCGGGGTGAAGGAACATCATGTCAGGATCAGAAAAGGGGGCAACAGAATCAGGAAGAAGTTTTTCAATGTGCAGTCCTGATGGCTGAGAGCAGGTTTCATCCACGTCTGATTCAAATCTGTTTATCTTGCTCAGGTTTCTTTTTGCTGTTTCCATCATCACTTCGCTCCATAGGTCAGACGGCATATAAGTTGCCTCAAACATGTGGTCGATGAGAAGCATCAACTGTTCATCGCTCATTTTTTCAATCAAAGGAGAAGTGGATTCTTCATGTTTGTGCCTGAACAAGGGTTTTCGAGAAGTGGCGGACAAACTGTCTCCTGAGGTCTTTTTCCCTTTAGGAGAAAAACAATAACCTGCATGAGGCATCACGCAACTAAATACAAATGCTATTGACAAAAATAATTTCATAACAAATGAATGTGCGAATGAACTAAAAATAAATCAAATAAAAAAGCCGTTCTTACTATTATTAAGAACGGCTTTATGTGAAAAATAATGCGTCAGAAAGGAGAATTATTTGCTAACAATCATTTTTCTTGTGATTTGGTTGTCACCGGCTTTTACTGTGTAGAAGTAGATTCCAGAAGAAAGTTTAGCCGTGTTCAACTTAATAGTGTGCATACCTGCTGACTGGCTTCCGAAGTTAATCCCATCAACTTCTTGTCCCATGATGTTTCTTACAGTAAATGCAACATCGCTGCCAGAAGACAGAGTAAAGTTGATGTTTGTGTAAGTAGCAGAAGGATTAGGATAATTCTGAGAAACAGAGAAAACATTTTCATTCAGGTTGCTTGTTCCAACTGTATTAGAACCCTGAATGTTCACTTTGATCATCAAATCTTCAGCCGAGTTGTTTCTGAAAGCAGCCCAGTTTCCGCCAATGATTTCATAGTTGCGGTTTGAAAGCGGTAATGATGGGTCAGTGCCAATGTTGCTGAGAGAGTCTCCGTTCTCCAGCCAGCTTACATATATTCCACCTGAAGTGACAGTAAGAGGTGCAACGAGCGTTTTTACATTCCACTGATTGATGATGGTTGCTGTTGCTGAAATCGAATCATTAAAAAGGAGTGTTCCGGCTGAGTTGTTTACTCCATCATCATCATTGATTTGAGTAAGGTGGTAATCTGCTGCGTTAGTTCCGGTATTAACAGGAAAGTATTCTACTGAAACAACTGTTGCAGGATAGAAAGGCGGCTCAACATAAATGCCCTGTCCGCCATTGCCGCCCCATCCGTTTCCGGTAGTGGCTGTAGTGGCAGTAACATATGATAACCCTACAGTTGCCAATGTAGTATCAACTACTACCATTTCAACATCTGTAATGTCATTACCCGGATTCATATCGGCAGGCGTAGCGTTAGATGTTGTTGTGCGGTAAATGTAGGTTCCAAAAGTGTTTGAAGTGTAGGGTGTTCCGTAAGTAATCACTGTATCAGCTCCTGCCAGAAGAGAAGAAACAGATGCACTGCTGGTCCAAACCTGAGATAAGCTGATATCAAACAACTGCCCCATAACGCCTATGCCGCCTATAGTACTATTGCCGGCATTTCCAATATCAGTAGTCATATTGAGTGGTGCCGCATAGGGACCCGATACAAAAAATCCTCCATTGGCAGTATTTTGATTCCAGTTAGGAGTTGCATCATACACCTGGTAAGTAACAGGGTTAGGATAGTAAAACTTAACTGCTGTGAGCGCTGTAGGAAATGTTAAACTTGGCAATACCTGAAGCCCAATAGTGCCTGTTGAATTGCTGATGCCTGTTGCGCTGCCTTCAGAAGCTGTATAAGCAGGAGTTCCTGCAGTTGCCACTTTGTATTGAAACGTGATTGAACTGTCAGCACCGCTTAAGATAACCTGAAAGGTATACCTTCCGGCAAAACCGTTGGCAGTGTTCACCCAGTAAGGAACTGAATCGTATTGAACAATCATGGTGTCAACGTTATTTGACCAATACCATGCGCTGGTGCCGGGAACCGGCTGAGAATTTGTTTTAGTAAAAGTTAAGTCAGCCAGCAGGGGGCAAATGGTATTTTTTGCCGCTCCGGAGTTAGGTAGCGTAGGAAACGGAGCCGCAATGTTTGCAGGTGCACCGGGAAAACCAATCCATCCGTTTGAACCCACTGTTATTTTGTTGTAATCTGTCCAGTAAAAGTGAAAGGGCCAGTTAAGTTGAATGTTGGCAACTACGTTATCATCGCCAAGACCTGTGATTTGGGTTCCGGTTGCTTTGATGTCGTTCCACAAATAAGCTGGACCGGCAACATCAGCGCTGTTTTTCCAAACGTAGCCATACGCATCGGGGCCACCAGAAGTCTGAGCAAATAGTGTGCTGCCGAAAAAGAGAGCAAATGAAATTGCTGAAAGTACTTTTGTTTTCATGAAAGTTGATTTTGGTTTAAGTGGTTTAAAAATTTGAGGCGCAAAGATATATAATATGAATTAACAGACAAATTTTTTATTCCACCACAATAACAAGGTATTTTGAAGCGCTCCAGAATTCTTCTGAACTGGTGATAATTAATTTTTCCACTTTTCCGTCTTGCCCGTCAAATTTATATGACCCGCTTGGATGGTTGGTGATAAGTTTTGCTTTTTTGCAGGCAAGTGGAATAGAGGTTGTTTCAGTAGCATCAATTTGAGTGAAATAACTTTTATTGAAATCGTCTTTAAGTTTTTCTGCTTTACCTATGCCGATGAAACCGCCTTCTTTCGTGAGCACACCTTGCTTGATTAATTCTTTTGAAGTTCCGAAAGCATAAAACGCTTTGTTGAGCTTATCTGTTTTCTCTTCCAGCATTTGCTGTGCCGCTTCATAGTTCATCGCAACTTCCGAAAGCTCAATGTTCAGCTTTTCCAGCTGGCTTTTCAGTTCTGAAATCTCCACATCTTTTTCTGCAATCTGGTTATTTAATCGCTCAATCATCTGCTCGAACTCGGCAATTTTCAGATTCGCCTTTTTTAATTTCTTATTCATAGAGCCAAGCTTCTGCTTGTTCTTCACCATCAGATCATAAATAGATTGTATGTCGCCAATGATTTTGTCTTTCTGATTCTGGTCAAGTTCGCCTGACTGGCTGGAAGTAGTGAGGAGTTTCTCCTTGTCCTTAATCACATCCAGATTATCCTGAATTTCGTTGAAAGCGCGGATGAACCCGAAGATGGCAGAATCTTTTGCCACCACTTGCCCGCTCAGATTTTGATTCACGTTTTTCAGACTGTCTTCGCGTGCTTTTTCAGCGTCTTCTTTTCCATTTCCGCAGGAAAAGAAAAAAGGAGCAGCAACAATCAGCAGGAGAAATAATTTTTTCATAGTTTGAAAATTTATTTGCGAAGATATAAGAAATTCATTTGCCTCCTTCTGAAACCTATTGCTTCTCTTTCTTTTTTTTCTTCTTCTCTTTTTTAGGTTTCAGGGGCTCTTCATGAAAGTAATAACGAAAATCAAACGTGAGATAATTTCCTCCCAGTTTCATTCTTGCTATTTCCTGATTAGGAGTATAGTTGATGGAAGAAACGTAAAAGTAGGAGAGAGGCAAATGATACGAAGCTCCAATATAAAAGTATCCGCTTTTCTCCGTGCGGTATTCATAGCCAAGATTTGCGAGAGCGGAGCCTTGAAAAAGAGAGTGTCGTTTGGCGTTATGTTTAAAGTAGGTGTCTTTAGTAGTAATATTTGAAGGATACATATCCCACGACAATCCCATAGATGTATTGATGAATCCTTTTTTTGATGCCTGTAAAAATATCAAAAGCTGAACAGGGATTTCGTAGCCTATGATGGTGAAATCGGATTTGCCGGTGAAAGATGTATCGGTAATGCTGAGACCGAAATTCCGTTTCACATAATTTATTCCTGTTTCCATTGATAATCTTTTCGTAAATCCTCTTCTCAAAACCATTCCTGCACAATAGCCGAACTTCTGAGAAATGGAAAAATCAATTCCGTTCTGCGAAACAGTTTTTATTCCGGTGCTGAAAAATGCACTGGAGAAAATTGGTTTGTATTGAAATCCTGCCGTAAAAATGTTTGTTTGAGAGTAGCAAGTAGCAAGCAGCAAGTAGGGAATAAAAGCCAGAAAGAAAATGCAACGGACAGCGGTCAACGGGCAACTGACGAAAGAAATTCTTTTCATACTCTGATTCCTATTATTAATATATCATCCACCTGCTCAAGATTTCCTCTCCATGTTTCAATAGTTTTATCAAGAATTATTTTTTGCACATATCCCTAAGATTATTTTAATAAATTAGAAAAACAAAATATTTCTCTATAAAGATGGCAACAAATATACTTCAAATCACCAAACAGTTTAACACACAGAGGAAATGTGTGTCTTACCTGCGAAAAATACGATGGGGAAAAACTGTAAAGTGTCCTTTTTGCGAAAGTAAAAAGGTAAGAGTCGTAGATTCAGAACGGGGGGCGATACTTTTGTAAAACCTGTAAAGAGCAGTTTTCTGTTTTCACAGACACTATTTTTGAAGGAACGCTCATGCCATTGCCTGAATGGTTCGCCACCATTGCGTTGGTTTTAAATGCCAAAAGTGGAATGGCAGCCAAAGAAGTTCAGCGCAATATCGGAATGACCTATAAGACCGCTTTCTATACCTGTATGCGCGTGCGCGTGGGTATGCTGATGCCCGCGACCAAACTACACGGAATAATTGAAATGGATGAAGCATATTTCGGAGGAAAGGCACGAAAAAGAAAAAACATTGCCGACAGCCAGCCCAGCATATCGGACAAGGGAATAAAATTAAAGCGCGGACGAGGAACAAATCGCGTTTCGGTGGCTGCAATGGTACAAAGGAAAGGAAATGTGAAAAGCAAGGTGATTGAAAAACTTACCAAAAGAAATCTTTTAGCCATGCTGAAACATTATGCGAGCAATGAAAATTCAATACTCGTAACCGATGGCTTTAAGTCATACAAGGCGTTGGAGGACTACATTGAAAGATTGGTAATAATTCACAAAAAACAATTCAGCAAAGGAATAGTTCACATCAATACCATAGAGGGATTTTGGAGTTATGTAAAGAATGGCATCAAGGGAAGTTACAAAGCCATCAGCAAAAAATATCTGCCGTTTTATCTGGTAGAGTATGAATGGAAATACAATCACAAAACTTTTCGGGGAAATGAGTTTGAATCGTTCCTAAAAAATGCGCTCCATCACCCGAAAGAATTATATCATTGGAAAGCAACATCAACGGAACAAGTAAAACAAGTAGCGTATGGAAAATAAAAAAAAGATAAAAATTTTACGCCCAAGTCGGGACATTTTAACAAAATGGAAAAAGGACATTGATTACAGAGTTAATATGGATTTTGACAATGAGGAATTATTGATTTCTTACTATTGGAATGTAGGGTATTTAATGAGAATGGGCTTGGAGTATTATATACAATCCTACCTTGACAAGAAAGGAAATTTGCGTTCATTTTTAAATACTACGGAAAGGGAATTTTTAATCATGGGAATTGAAATAATAAAGAAAGGGAAAATTAATAAACTATTGAATGGAATATTTAAAAGAAGGACTATGAAACAGGGAAAAATTCAGGATGGTCATAATATATAACATCATGCAAAAAAGAACAATCATAACTAACTACCTTCAAATAATCTCGCCCGATATAATTCTTTTTATAGTGAGTATTGTCTCTGGGATTATTGATACATACCATCAAAGATTCTGTATCTCTAATAATGTTTTCAGTAATTCTTCCGAGAGAGCAATCTTTAATGTATCCAAGCCAAATAACAAGTTTATCAGCAGGATAATCCAATTTGCGAATAGTGTTTTTTACTTCCTTATCCACTGGTTGATACCAAGCAATACCAATATAAAGCAACGTATTACTTTTTGTAAAAGCATAGAAAAAGGTGTCTTTAAATTCAGAAAGTTCTTTAATATTAGTTTTCTCCCATTCCAAATAAATTATATCCATACTGTATTTTTTGGAGAATAAAGATAATAAAAAAATAATCTTAGGGATATGTGCATTATTTTTTGTTCATCCATTCTTTTTTCAGAAGTATTCAAAAGTAATTGCTGAAAGTTCTTGTATTTTAATTTTTTCCCTTTTTCTCCTCCAAACTGGTCGGCATAGCCATCCGTGAAGGAATAAACCAAGTCGCCTTTTTGCAGTTGAACTTTCTGCAACGTAAACGGTTTGTTTTCTCCCTGCATCCCAATTGGAAATTTATCGGGTTTGAATTCAAGCCATTGATTGTTGCGTAAAATCCACAAAGGATTGTTGGCGCAGGCAAATTCAAGTTTCCCTCCGTCTGGTGATGGATCAAAACTGCAAAGCACCGCATCCATTCCATCTTTTCCTTCTTCGTTGCCTTCAGGGTTTAACGCTTTGATGATTTGTTCCCGCAGGGAATTAAAAATCAAATCGGGCTGAGCAATATTTTTTTTCTTTCGTGATTTCATTGAGAAAAGAAATTCCGAGCAGACTCATGAAAGCGCCCGGCACACCATGCCCTGTGCAATCGCAGGTAGCAATTAAAAATTTATCACCGCATTTCTGAGCCCAGTAAAAATCTCCGCTCACAATATCTTTTGGCTTGTACAAAATAAAATGTTCAGGAAGATTTTTATTGAGAAGAGAATCGGATGCCATCAGCGCTTTTTGTATTCTCTTTGCGTAAGTAATTGAATCGGTTATGTCTTTATTTTTTTCTTCCAGTAATTTTTTCTGCAGGTTTATTTTTTCATTAAACTCGAGGTTTTCTACTTTAAAAAGTTTTATTCCCAGAAAAATCAACAGTCCGGCAAATAAAAGATTGGTCAATCCGAAAACCCCTCCTGTAGCAGAAACATCATAGAATGGCGTGAAGTACTTGTAAATAAATGTGGATGCTGTCAGCAGAATCATAGATAGAATAAAATAAAACAATGCTGTTTTTTTGCTGTCAAACACTATCATTGCCGCCATAGGCATGAATAAAAAATAGAGATGCGCCTGATTTGTTTCACCAAGGACGATTGCGAAACTAAATATGAACATCATTCCGTTGATGATACCGAAGTGATAAGAAAAAATGTATTTGCGAAGATGAGTTATCCATAAGTTAAAAGCAAAAAATAATACTTCCAGCAAAGAAAGAAATGAAATAAGATAAAGTTCCTGTATGATTCCTAATACAGAATAAAAAATGAGAATGGATGAAACAACAAGACAGGAAATGTTGAAAATCCTGATTTTGCTTTGTTCCTTGAAATTTAGTTCAGGATAAATGCCTGTATTGATAATCCGTTTAAACATATTCTTACTTAAAATATTATGTGTTTGCAGCAGATTTCATTTCTATAAAATACATATCCACTTCTCCAATGTTTTTTGCTGGAATTTTTCCTCTGTGCTTCACTTCCCATCCCTTTTCCACAAGCACTGGGGAGATAAACTGGTATGTGTTTCCCGATATATTTATTTTCCCGGATTCACCTGATTGCTCCATTCTTGCAGCTATATTCACGGTATCTCCCCATATATCATAAGCGAATTTTTTATTACCCACCACTCCTGCAGTGACAGGTCCAGTATGAATGCCGATTCTCAATTGCCACTTTCCGTTTTGACTGGTCATCCAGTTTTGCATTTCTAAACTTGCGTTAACGATATTCTCAGCATGATTATTATTCGGAGTAGGAAGTCCGCTTGCACACATATAAGCATCTCCGATTGTTTTTATCTTTTCTATTTGATAGTTAGAAATGATTTCATCAAACTTTTTGAACAAAAAATCCAGCTCGCTTACTAATTCTTCAGCAGAAAGTTTTTCTGCAATGTTTGTAAATCCTTTAAAATCGGTGAACATCACGGTAACCTGCTCATAATGTTTTGCTTTTGCCTTTCCCGAAGTTTTGAGTTCACGTGCTGTTTCAATGGGCAAAATATTCAGCAGTAGTTTTTCGCTCTTTTTTCTCTCACGGAATATGAAGAAAGCAAACACTGCTGTAAATAGCAGTCCGAAAACTGTAAACCCTGTAATTAATTTCTGTTTCCGACTTTCTGCATTTGCTACTGCGTCTTTTTTATCCTGAACGGACTTTATGGACTGTTCTTTTTTTTCAAAATCATATTGCATTTGTTTCTTTACCGATGACTTGCGTGTTTCTTCATTACTAATACTATCTGCCATTTTCTTAAACAGCACTTGCATTTCAAACGCCTGTTTGAATTTGCTCTGCACTGAATAAATATTGCTCAGCTGATTGCTTGCATTGCGAATGCTCGCGGGGAAACCAATTTCTTTTGCTAATTGCAGAGAGCGGATAAAATATTTTTCTGCTTTGCTGTAATTTTTTTGTATAAAAAAAATACCACCAATGTTAATGAGTGTGTTTGCAATTCCTGCTTTATCATTTATTGTTTCCCGTATCGCTAAACTTTTTTGATAATATTCAAGCGCTTTACTAATGTCGCCCGCCTTATGATAAATTGTACCGATGTTACTTAATGCTCCCCCTATGCCGTTTTTATCTTTTAGTTCTTCGTGTAAGGATAAACTTTTTTGGAAACATTCAAGTGAATTTGGAACATCCCCCTTTTTATTATAGACAACTCCGATATTATTTAGTGATTGGGCGGTTCCTGCTTTGTCTTTTATTTCTTCACGTATTGTTAAGCTTTTATGAAAATATTCAAGCGCCATTGTAATGTCGCCCTGGTTATCGTACACATAGGCAATATTATTTAATGAATTGGCAATTCCGATTTTGCTTTCACGAACTGCAGTTGAATCGGTTTCTTGTACAGAAAGTTCTTCCTGAATTTTTAAACTTCTGTGGTAATATTCAAGTGCCTTTGGAATATCGCCAAGGTTCATGTAGGCATAACCAACATTGTTAGAGGCATCAGCGATTCCTTTTTTATAATTTAATTTTTCGGCAAGTTGCATAGACTGCGAAGCGTAGTTGAGAACATCTCGGTCATCATTAGATTCTTCGCTTAACTGATAAAGAATATTCACCTTGTCTGTATTCTCTCTTAGGGTTTTTAGTAAATTCTTTAAAGAATCAATTGGGTTTTTTTGTGCGTAAAATGGTAACAAGAGTGCAGTTGTCAGAAAGTAAAATAAAACAAGAATTATTTTTTTCAGGAATTCAGATTTTAAATTGCACATCTTAAATAATACGTTAGGCATCACATATTTCTTCTGTATTGCCCGCCAACCTCAAATAATGAATTAGTAATTTGTCCGAGCGAACAATATTTTGCAGCAACCATCAGTTCGGCAAAAATATTTTTGTTCTGCACAGCTGCCAGTTGAAGTTTCTTCAGCGCATCATCAGATTCTTTTGAAAATTTCCTATGAAGATTCTCAATCGTTTTTATCTGCTCTTGCTTTTCTTCTTCTGTTGCTCGTATCACTTCTTTTGGAAGAATGGTGGGTGAACCTTTTGACGAAAGAAAAGTATTTACTCCAATGATCGGAAATTCTCCTGTGTGTTTCAATGTTTCATAATACAAACTCTCCTCTTGAATTTTACTTCGCTGATACATGGTTTCCATTGCTCCCAAAACTCCTCCGCGCTCGGTGATTCTGTCAAATTCTGCACACACAGCATCTTCCACCAGATCAGTCATCTCTTCTATAATGAATGAACCTTGCAGTGGATTTTCATTCTTTGCCAGTCCTAATTCTTTATTGATGATGAGTTGAATCGCCATTGCCCTGCGCACACTTTCTTCTGTCGGAGTAGTGATAGCTTCATCATACGCATTCGTGTGAAGTGAATTGCAGTTGTCGTAAATTGCATAAAGCGCCTGCAGCGTAGTGCGTATATCGTTGAAATCAATTTCCTGCGCGTGCAAACTTCTGCCCGATGTTTGTATGTGATATTTCAGCATCTGCGAACGTTCATCCGCACCGTATTTATATTTCATCGCCTTTGCCCAGATTCTTCGCGCAACCCTTCCTATTACTGCATATTCTGGATCAATTCCGTTCGAGAAAAAGAAAGAAAGATTCGGACCGAAGTCATTGATGTTCATTCCGCGATTCAGATAATATTCCACAAATGTGAAACCATTTGCCAGCGTGAAGGCAAGTTGTGAAATCGGATTCGCTCCTGCTTCTGCTATGTGATAGCCGCTGATGGAAACGGAATAAAAATTTCTTACTTTGTTATTGATAAAATATTCCTGCACATCTCCCATCATTCGCAGCGCGAACTCCGTAGAGAAAATACAGGTGTTCTGCGCCTGATCTTCTTTTAAAATATCTGCCTGCACCGTTCCGCGAACTTGCTTCAGTGTTTCGGTTTTGATTTTTTCATAAACATTTTTCTCAAGAATATTGTCTCCGGTAATTCCAAGCAGCATCAAACCAAGCCCGTCATTACCTTCTGGCATGGGTGCATTGTATTTCGGGCGAATGCATTTTTTTTCTTTGTAGAATTTTTCAATCTTCTTTTTTACTTCTTTTTCCAGTCCATTTTGTTTAATATATATTTCACATTGCTGGTCAATAGCTGCATTCATGAAGAATCCGAGCATCATGGGAGCTGGACCATTGATGGTCATGCTCACAGAAGTTTTAGGGTTGGCAAGATTGAAACCGCTGTACAATTTTTTTGCATCATCCAGACAGCAAATGGAAACTCCGCTGTTGCCGATTTTTCCATAGATGTCCGGACGATAATCAGGGTCATTTCCATAGAGCGTTACGCTGTCAAACGCGGTGGATAATCTTTTCGCTGGCAATCCTTTTGAAACATAATGGAAGCGCTTATTGGTTCTTTCAGGGCATCCTTCACCAGCGAACATTCTTGCAGGGTCTTCGCCTTCGCGCTTGAAAGGGTAAATTCCTGCTGCATAAGGAAATTCTCCGGGCACATTTTCTGCAAGCGACCATCTGAGAATTTCTCCCCACGATTTGAATCTTGGAAGAGAAACTTTCGGAACCTGAGTATGTGATAAACTTTCAGAATGAGTTTTGATTTTAATTTCCTTGTCGCGGACTTTGAAAATGTAGTTTTCGTCTTTATATTTTTTAATTTTCTTCTGCCAATCCTCAATAAGTTTCCAGTTATGAGGATCAAGAGTTTCGAGTGTTACAATAAATTTTTTTGTTAGAGTTTTTAATAACTCCCCTCCTTGTAAAGGATGGGCAGGGGTGGTTGTATTTTCCCATCCATACGCTTGTATAATTCCTTCAATAACAAAATTTGTCTGCTCAAAAATCATTTTGTTTTCAAATCTTAATACTTTTATTCCATAAGTATTAATAAATATTGTTCGCTCATAATCGTAATCCGCTCCAACTGCATTATAATGATGGTTTCCATCAACCTCTATTGCTAATTGTTCTTCCGGACAGAAAAAATCAACTATGTATGGTCCAATGGAATGCTGCCTTCTGAATTTTCTTCCTTTAAGCTTTCTGCCTTGTAATATTGTCCAGAGTTTTGCTTCGGCTGGAGTCAATGCATTTCTTTTTTCTTTGCGAAAAGTTTTTAAAACGGGATGATTCATTAATCCTTTCGAGTATTTTCCTGTAAAATCTCCTCCCCCTTTCAAAGGGGGAGAGCCATGTAATAAATCCGGACCGCCAAACAATAAAATTGTCTGATGCAACACATAAAGTTTTTCTGCAATCTCGCTCTGAGTTCTTACCCATTCATCGTATTTGCGGTTGTTATCTGTTATATCGGAGAGATAGCGTGTGCGTGAAGGAGGAATGATGTAAATCTTCTCGCTCATTTCTTTTGTGATAGCAAATTTTGATATAAACTTTGTACCCTTCCTTTCATTAATCTTGTCAATAACAGATTTGTAGAGTGAATTTGTTCCCGGGTCGTTGAACTGTGATGCGATGGTTCCGAACACAGGAAGTTTTTCGTCAGCAACCTTGAAAATATTTCTGTTGCGTTTGTATTGCTTGCGCACATCACGAAGCGCATCCATTGCACCGCGCTTATCAAATTTATTTATCGCAATCACATCAGCAAAATCAAGCATATCAATTTTTTCAAGCTGCGATGCAGCGCCAAATTCAGGAGTCATAACATAGAGCGAAACATCCGCATGGTCGGTAATTTCCGTATCGCTCTGCCCGATGCCGGATGTTTCTACAATTATCAGATCGAATCCTGCTGCCTTGAGAATATTCACAGCATCATCCGCGTGCTTGCTGATGGCAATGTTGCTTTGGCGTGTGGCAAGCGAACGCATGTAAACATGTTCGTTGAGGATGGCATTCATACGGATTCTGTCTCCCAATAATGCCCCACCGGTTTTTTTCTTCGATGGGTCAATAGAAACAATTCCGATATGTTTGCCCGGAAAGTCAAGAATAAATCTTCTCACCAATTCATCTATGAGAGAGGATTTTCCAGCGCCACCTGTTCCGGTGATTCCAAGAACTGGAGTATTGATGGCAGCGCTTTTCTTTTTTATTTTTGCAAGAATCGGTTTGCTTTCATGAGGAAAATTTTCAGCAGCAGAAATTAATCGCGCAATGTTTTTTTTATCCTTCACCGAAATAGGTGTGAATTCTCCATTCAAATTATTTCCGAATGGATAGTCGCAGGATTTCAAAACATCGTTAATCATTCCCTGCAAACCCATATGGCGTCCGTCATCAGGATGATAAATGCGCGTGATGCCGTACTTCTGCAATTCTTCAATTTCGCTTGGAAGAATTGTTCCGCCTCCGCCTCCGAAAATTTTTATGTGCTCCGCTCCCTTTTTCTTCAGCAAGTCATACATGTATTTAAAATATTCAATATGTCCGCCCTGATACGAAGTCATTGCAATGGCGTGCGCATCTTCCTGAATGGCGCAATCCACCACTTCTTCCACCGCGCGGTCGTGCCCAAGGTGAATCACTTCAGCTCCTGTGCTCTGCATAATCCTTCGCATGATGTTGATGGCGGCATCGTGACCGTCAAACAGCGAAGCGGCAGTAACAATGCGGATTTTATTTTTCGGGTGGTATGGAGTTTCGGTATTCATATATATGAGAAGAGCAAATTTAAGAAAAGTATGTGTAGTGGTGGCAGGGAACGAAAATCACTTACGATTCATCAATGAGTTTTCCATCCATTTTGCATTGGCTGGTCTCTCAGAAAGAAAAACAAATCTGTAAACTGCCAGAGAAGTAATAACGCCAATTAGTGAGCCAGCATAAACATCGTTCAGAAAATGCTGAGAGAGGTACACGCGGGAAAATCCAACAGTGAGAGCAATCGCAAACATCAGGAACTTGAGCATTTTATTTTTCACCACCAATGCAAGACAAAAAAAAGTAGTGAAAGCTGACGTGCTGTGTCCGCTCGGGAAGCTGTTGTAGAGATAATTTTCAAATCCGGGCACAAGGTTTAAAGTATTCATTCCTTCAAAAAATTTTTTTGGTCGCACAACATCATCAAAGATGGAATGCTTAAGCGATTGAGTTATACCCGCTGACAAAATATTACTCCCACCCACCAGAATTGCAAATCGATATTTATAAAGACATAGCAGAAATGTAACTGCAATTACTGTTACAAAATCTCCGAAAAAAGTAATGTATCTGAAAAAATAATCAAGGAATTCTGATCTGTACTGGTTGAGCAGTATATGTGCTTCGGCTTTTGAATGAAGGGAAAGAAAAATTCCTGCAGAAATGAGAAATAACAGGTAAGGAAGAAGAAAGGCAAGGTTCTGCAGAAGGGTTTTTTTCATTCGGAAGGAAGAAGTAGCGAGGGAGGGAGTTGAACCCTCGACCTCAGGGTTATGAATCCTGTATTTGCCTTAATTTATTTGTTTTTATTGTTTTTTCGGGTGCAAATGTATGCAAAACCCTACAATATCCCACCCAGAAATCCCACCCAGTTTGCTTTTGCCTCTCAACTATTCTTTGCAACAATCAATTCATAAATAACAACCCTAAATCAATTCACAATGCAAACATCAAATCAAAAACAACCGAATCGGAAAAGCCCTGCCGAGCAAGTAGTATTCATCGAATACTCCTCTGCTGAAAAAGGGCAGCACTTCATGACCGTCATGGGCAAGGAAAACGGCAGACGAAAAATTGAAGCCAGAATCTTCCGAGCGTTCGATCCTGCGGAAAAGAAAATGAAGTACACCGCCAAAGACCGTGAGGACAAGGAAATCTTCCCCTCGGACTTCAACCTCTACGCTCTGAAGAAAAAATTCATTGACAAGGCGAAAGAGAAAGCGCGGATGATAACCCAATCACTGTCTGAAACACCGATGACCGGAGGTGAAGAACCTGAAAAGGACAAAGTGATTGAAACAATGAAGCGAGAGAGCGAAGTGCAAGAAATCCGCAATGGAAAAACAAAAAGCAAAGGGCAAGAACTATCCCGCTAAACAAAATATGTTCAACCAAAAACCACACAACATGGAAAATAATCATCTGAGCTACACAGGCGGAATTTACGATGCGATATTGGAAAATTATCTGGAAGCGGAACATCAGAAGTTACTTGAGAAAGCCCGCATCAAAGGAAAACATTTCGCCAGGCAGAATCGCCCTGAGTTAAAGGGCGATTCTTTGGAGTCCTACACCAGCGACAGTGTTGCCGGACATAATCGGCTTATCGCCCATGTCAATCAAAAGCTGCAGGCGGAATCAAGCAAGGCGGAAGCCCAGATGCTGATTGCGCTGGCAGATGAAAAGGCAAAAGAACGGACTGAGAAAAGAAAGACCATACAAGCCGAGACACAAAACTTTGAACTGGAAAAAAGCGAAAACGGAGAATCCATGCATCAGATTAGATCCGTTCAGAAAAGCAAAAACTTCAATGTGATTATCGCTTTTATCGGACTGACGGAAATCGCCATTAATGTGGGGGCACTGCAACTCTTGGGAGGAAACTGGCTCACTGCCCTGATTATGTCCATTGGAATAACAGGCGCTTTATTCCTTCTTGCCAAACAACTTGCCAAATACCTGAAGGAAAGCAGCCACGATGGTATGAAAAAGAAATTGGTAAGCATCGGGGCTACTCTGCTTGCCCTCGGAGTGTTTTATATGCTCGCCACGCTTCGGGCAGAACGCCTGAAAGATGTGGCGCACTACAACATTCATCCGATTTGGCTGGTGTTTCTCAATCTCGTTTTCTATATCGTTACCGTGTGGTACATCTACAAAAATACCGTCCCTGCTTCGGAGAAGGAGGAACATGAAAAAAATCTGCGGGAGAAAGAACATTATGAAAACCTGAAACAACAGGATAGGGAACTGGAAGCGGAAATCAAAGCCATCAAAGACGAACTGAACCAAAAGTTAAATATGCTTTTGTATAAACCGGAATACGCAAAGCATCTGACAGAACGCATCAGGCGCTGGTCGGCAGAAGCGGTGGAAGCGTTCAAGTCGAGCAATCTTACGCATCGGCATGACCGCAAGACTCCCGATTGTTTTCTTTCTAACAAGGCACGACCATTCGATAATATACACACCATTAATTTTTAAAACACATGACCACGAAAACACTTGCATCAATTTTAATTACTCTTCTCCTCGCTTCTGCTGCTTTATTTATGTTCCAGAGTTGCAGCAGTAATTATTACGCCATAGATGAAAGTGTGCTGATAGACAAGACAGACAGTTTTCTTGCCAGCCCCGATTCAACCGTCATCAAAAATTTATTTGATGCCAGCAGCGCATTATGGCAGGGATATAGATTCCGCCTGCTTACGTTAAGCGATGTGGATTACAATTCTGTTTACGAAGCCAGTCTCAGTCCCGCCTGCGAATACCTGTCTAATGTTTATGCCAGAGAAGACGAGTCAACCGCTTTCCTCTCCAAAATAGAGAGCGCGTTTGCAAAAGTGAAATCAATCCCGTCAGGCAGAAATTATTCATCGCTCTACCTCCCGATGGCAAAGGAACTCAAGCGCCTTTCAGAAAGTGCCGCCAGGCGCAGAATACTCATCGTGTATTCTGATTTAATGGAAAACACTTCTGCCATTTCATTTTACAAAGCGGATAATCTTCAACTGCTGGAAACTAACCAAGATTCTGTTAAAAAGATTCTTGAAAGCGAAATCCCTCTGCCTGATATAAAAAACATAGAAGTGCATTTCATTTATCAGCCCAAAGACAATAAGGAGAATGAACTTTTCAGGGAAGTGTCGGGATTTTATAAAAAGTGGCTGGAAAACAAAGGAGCGAGAGTGACCATTGAAGCGAACTTAATTTTAAACAACACCAACTAAAACCAAATATCGATGGAAGGAAAGGATATTTTCTGGGGAATACTAAAATTTATAGTAAAGATTTTCCTATGGGCATTATATGGGGTCATGCGTCTTGCCGGAATAGCGCTTCAGCATTTTTCAGAATTGATAAAGAGCATTATCAGCTAACTGTAGACAAAAATGAATCTAATCGAAAAAATATTTGATACGACTATTTCAATAATGGAAGGCGCGCTGAAACTTGGTTTTGAAATGGCTGAGATGGTATTTTCAGGCATTCCGAAAAAGAAAGAAGGATACAAAGCAGAGTTTGCTTCACAGGGTTCGCTGCTTTCATCTAGGCAATATGGTTTTTGTTTGACAGGAGATAAAAATCTTTCAGTAAAAAACTCATATCAGAATGCATTGATTGTGGGCGGCACAGGCGTTGGTAAAAGTTCCATAGTTCTCATCCCAAGTTTATTCACCATGAAGGGCAGTTTTGTAATCCATGACCCTTCGGGCGAGCTATATAATAAATCCGCAGGATACCTGAAAGAAAAAGGATATTTAATCAAGCAACTGAATTTTTCCAATCCGATTGCTTCTTCCGGATTCAATCCTTTGCAGAGAGCCAATACCTCGAGCGAGATAAATAAAGTATCAAGCATGCTTGTGCAGAATGCGCTGGGGGGAAATGGCAATAGCAAAGACCCGTTCTGGCACAATCAGGCAATCTCCTTAATCGCCATGCTGATTACGCTTTTGAAAAAGCAGGATAAACAATATCAGAACTTGTACAACCTGCGCCTGCTGTTAAACGCGATGGGCGGCAATCCCAAACAGATAGACAAACTATTTTCCAAACACGCGGATGAAAATCTATTTACCGAATACAAATCTTTTCTGGCTTACGATGAAAAAGTGATGTCTGGAACCATCGCCAGTTGCAAAGCTGCTTTGCAAACATTCTCCGATGAAGCCATTGCCAGAGTGACAAGCACCGACAGCATTGATATGCAGGAGTTCAGGAATAAGTTAACGGCATTATATATTCAAAACTCCGTTGCTGACCAGAAATATTATTCCACCCTCACCAGTATTTTCACAGAACAATTTTTCTCCCATATTCTTTCAAGGTTCCCGAATGAATCGGAAAATGATGTCTGGTTTCTGATAGACGAATGTTCCTCTCTTATTTTACCCACGCTTCCTCTCGCTGTGGCGAATGTCAGAAAACACCGTTCGGGCATCATGCTCATCGTGCAGGACTTCGCCCAGATAATTCATAATTACGGACGGCATGAAGCCGAGGCGATTAAATCAAACTGTTTTGCCAAAATGTTCTTCACGGGACAATCTTTGGAAACTTCGCGCGAACTGGAGCAAACACTTGGTCGTTTTGAATACGAAAACAAAGAAGGAAAGAAAATTATCCGCGAACTGATGACCAGGGATGAAATACGCACTATGAAGATAAACCGCGCTTTATTGGTTTGCGGGCATCATTCGCCTATACTCGCCCGCCTGAAACCCTACTACCAATCGCGCCTGTTTCGCCTATACAGCGAATTGCCACCCCCGGTGCTACCATCCTGCCTCTCTGACGCTTTACCCGCCTTAACGCTTAATGACAACTGAATCCCATAGGAGAATACGGACAAACACCAGCCTTTGGGCGTATCTTGACTCTGTGGGGATATTGGAAAAGGGAACTAACACGGAAATCAAGCAAGCCAAGAAACAATATTGGAAAAAGTATTTTCTTGAATACAAGCAGAACAGGAGAAAAGACAGACCGGAATATCCCATAGGGCTTTCAAAAAAGAACGGAGAGTATGCAAGAGTAAAGAACGAAGCCAAACGGCATAAACTGACCATGACTTCTTTTCTGAAACAATCCGCGCTGGCGTACATCGGAAAAAGATTTCTCGTGCCTAACAGGGAACAAGTATCAAACATTGAGCAGACGCTCTCGCAAATTCTGAACGAAGTGCATCAAAGAAAAAATCTTCCTTATATAGAAATTGAAAAGAGGATAGAAGCCATAGAAATGAAAGTGGATAAACTGCTGCGTCATCCGCAGGAGATAACAGCCACCATAAACCATGATAGTTAAAATCAAAACACGTAAACGCCCTTCCTTCCGGCAATTGATTGAATATATGATGAAGGATAAGGCGAGACTGTTTGACAAGGACGAGCAGAGTTTTGTCATTGCTCACAATCTGCGAGGGAACAGCATTGACGAATGGGTAAAGCAATTTCAAAAGAACGAAGAATACAGAACAAGAAAAAGAAAAGACAGCGTTATGCTCACGCATGAAATTATTTCTTTTCATAGGGACGAAGAGAATATTTCCCTTGCAAAAATGGAAGATATGGCGAGGGAATACATCCGGCAGAGAAACCCCAACGGCATTTATCTTGCTGTGCCGCATACGGACAAGGAACATTACCACATCCATATCTGCGTTTCCGGTGTGGAATACAAAACAGGGAAGGCGATGCGGATGAGCAAGGAGCAATTTCAAACGCTGAAGAAAAATATTCAGCAGTATCAAAAAGATAAATACCCCGAACTCTCAAAATCCATTGTAAATCACGAAAAACAAAAGGGGAAATCAAAAAATATTTCCGATGCGGAGTATCAAATCAAACAACGTACCGGCAGAGCAAGCATGAAAGAAGAACTGGCGGAGAAAATAAATGAATGCCTTGCCAAAGCGAAATCAATGGATGGGTTTATTCGAATTCTGAAAACAGAAAATATCAGACCGTATGAACGGGGCGGAAGATTTACCGGAGTTTGGTATGAAAATGCCAAGTATAGATTCAGCCGATTGCAAATAGATATGGCTAAGGTTGTGGAGTTAAATAAAACAGTGGAGAGGGAGAGGCAGATTCAGATTATGAGAAGCGGAAGAAAAAATAAATCAAGAGGGATTTCAAAATGATTTATTACGAAATTAAAAACCCCATAATGAAAATACATGGGGTTTTAAATTTAGAATCCGACTATTTCTTTTCCTGCTTCTGTCCAAGAGTTCTGTTCTTTCTCTGCTGCTTCAATTTCAACTTTTTCCATTCTTTTATTGATAGACTCTTCTAAGTCATTCATTTGTTCATCAGTAAAAATTTTAGTTGTGCTTTTAGAAAAATTGTCATCGAATTTTTTTACTTCCTTAAGAGAAGTTTTTTTATTTTTTTTCATTGTTTATGTGGTTTTTAAGTTGCTATTATAGATATTAAAGGGAGAGATTCTAATATCCTTTCCTACGGTAATTTTACCATCATTTGATTTAAAATGCCATCTGTCAGGATATATGATGAACATCAATGCATCAAGGTGGCTTTTACTTGCCTCAGTCGCATCTAAAACAATCATACCAAATGCTTTCTTGTTTTTGCCCTTAAGATTTTTCTTTGACGAAAGTTCTGCGACCCAGACGAATCGTGACATTGTAGTTAATATGATTTTCTTTCTGACATCCTTATTCAAAGTGTCTAATGTTTCTTCAGCAGCTATCTTTCTTTTGAATGAATGACTTGAAGTGAGAAAGAAACGTAAAATAATTTCTTTTTCGGAATGATTATATCCGATACTCTCATCATCATTTACACTTTTGATATTTGAAGATAGGATAGTAAGAATTAACTCTTTTGCTACAAAAGCGTCAAGATATATTTTTTTATGTAATGGTACTACGATGCTACTTATTTGTGCAGTTGAAAATTTTTCATTTAATTTTTTTTCTTCCTCGATGTTGATATTATATTTTGAATTACCGTGTTTATCTTTATAATAATAGTAACAAGGATCATTCAAATATATTAATTGATATGGGGGAAAATTATCATCAATAGTTACATATTTCTTATTGATACATGAACTATCTATAATACTAATTTCTCCAGCAGGAGTTATGATTGGTAATTCCAGTGAGATAGCATTATCAATTTCTTTATCAGAAATTTTCTCGTGACCTATAATTAAATAGGCATGACCTGGACCTGACTGGAATTTTAGTCGCGCAAGGATGGGGATACCCGATTCAACATAAGTATTTATTATTAAATTAAAATCCTTTTTATATTGTGGTTCAGCATAAATCTTTGTTCCCAAACCAAGTTTTTTTAACGTATATGAGATTTGGTTAATTTCTAATCCTTTTGAGGGGATTTGTCTTTCATAAGAAACTCTTCTTAAAATGTTGATAATATCTGATGGCAAAATCGGTTTATATTCAGGATATTTATTTCCAAAATATTCCAAAGTACACCATATACTTGTTTCGGCACATGTCATAGTTTCTCCATCTTGAGATTGGTGTGGGAACCCCCATGTTTTTAAATCAACCCCATTAATCATGGCTTTATAGTTTACAAGACAAGTAGAAAAATGATTTTGTTTTAAAGCAGATGGCGAAAGAACAGTTCTTCCTATAACTTTTGGTTTGGATGGTCGAACGATAATGAATCCCAAAAAATTCCCTTCTTCTTGATGTTCTTTATGATATTTCTTATCAAAAAAATGGTCTTCAGTAATTGGTTTTCTAAACAGTGCTATTCTTATACATTCTCTTTGATAATTTCTTCTTTTTGTAGAAAAATATGTGTAATATGAATCTCTATATACCTTATCTACATATGGAAATTCAACGTATGCATGTATATTAGGGTTAAGATATGATGTTGTATACCTTTTTAACGCTGTAAGTGTTTGTTTTATTGGAAACGTTGTTTCACCCATTAAATCCCGTATAGCATTATCCATTTCTGTAACCGGAACAGTTTTGATTGAAATGTTCATTATACAAATTTGCGGGATTAATTGAAGAACAAATATGGAGAGAATAATATTTTTAACATTTCAATGTTTAAAAATTGGTCAAATGTATAATAAAATACAAATATTAAAGTGAAATATATCAACACTCAAAATCCACCAACTCCTTCACCTGAATGCCCAGTGCTTCAGCAATTGCTGCAAGAGTATCATAGGTTGGATTGATATAACCAAGTTCTAATCTGTAAATTTCTTCTCTGCTCAAACCACTTTCGTAGGCAAGCTGGGCTTGAGAAATATTCTGTTCCTTTCTGGTTTGCCGGATTTTCTTGCCAAGTTTCCTCCAAGCTGGTTTTGTTTTTGATTTTTTCACAGAAACAAAAGTCCATATACTAAAAAAATAAAAGAGCATTATATTGCTCATATTTAAATTCTTCCTACATTTGCCTTATGCTAGCCAAGAAGATATTGATACCACTGCTTGTCACTTCTCTTCTGATTACCTCTTGCTATTCAGAGAAACGGATGGAATATAAGAAAGCGAAGACGGAAGCTACGAACAGAAAAGGGAAGGAAGGACTTCGCCAGGAATAGGATAAGGAAATATCTGAACTCAAGCAATAATGCAACCATGAAAGATAAACAGTACAATTATTTGCTGCATGTTTTATTGCCAGTTCTTATAGGATGCATTATTTATTTTTTTTACAGAAATACTTTTATAACGGAAAGAACCAACATTACATCAGTCCCGAATTGGATAAAATATAATTTGCCGGACGGACTTTGGTTTTATGCCCTTCTTTCAAGTTTAATTTTTATTTGGAATAAAAAATTGTCATTTTATTTCGGGTTATGGTTTCTTTCAACAATTGCCTTAGGTTTTTTATCAGAAATTTTACAAGCACAAAATATTATTCGCGGAACTTTTGATTGGAAAGATTTGCTTACCTATTTTATTGCTACAGCAATTTGTGTTTTTCATTTGCCACATTTTTACAAATCTCTTTTGTTTAATCCTAAAACACCAAAACAATGAAACACATTTATTCAGCATTTACATTTATTATATTTGTAATATTATTTTTCGCTTCGGCTGGACCGCAATCTATTTCAAGAATCTCATCCTCACAGGTTACTTATGAAAAGGTTGATAAAAACACCCCTCCAACGCCTTATGAAGCAAGTTATGCTTTGCCTGTATTTAAATTAATCGGAAATACAACACAAAACCAAACCATTGGAGGCGTAACGATTTTATGCGAGGTAAATTCATTTCAAGCAGTACGCAAAACAACTGAAGAAAAAGAAATAACTACCGCTGACCCCAATAAGCCGGGATATGATATTTATAAAATTACAACTACACCATATTATGATATATCACCCGAACAGGTTGTATTCACTATCAAGGTTGTAAATAATATGGATTTTCCTATAGAGTTCAACAATGTGCCAGTTATTTTTAAAATGGATGGAATAGGTATTTCACTTTCACCTGAATTTAATACTAAATGGAAATCATCAATCGCTGCCGGAGGAGAAACAACGATATTCACAATTCCCGGACCAACAAAAGGGGAAATAGAAAACGCAAAAACCGTTATTCTTCAGATTCAGAATATTCCAACAACATATGATAAGGAAAATGGAAAGCTAAAGAATTTTGAAACTTTTAAATGGTTGTTTGAAATAAAAAAGGAAACCATTACCAAGCAGGAGCAAATTGAATATTCTTATACCGAATCTCCTGTTTATAAAGAAACATGCACTCAATGCGGAAGCAGTGGACAAGTAACAAAACAAATGCAATGCTATAAATGTTCTGGCAACGGGAAATTGGAATATAGAAATTACAATGCAAACGGGGCAGGTGATATCTAAATATATAGACAACTGCGATCAATGTCACGGCAGCGGCACAGTAACCTATAAGGAAAAATGCTCTAACTGCGAAGGGCGAGGCAACATTCCATATCCTAAATCTCAACTGCCTCGTGTAACAAATAGAGTTGATTGGTCGGGGTGGGTAGTGGAAATTCAAACAAAACCGGCAGGAGCAACCATAAATTCAGTTTCTCCAAAATCGGGTCAATATATTTATGCCGGTATAAGTAATAAATCAATAAACTGGTATTCATCAAACACATCCAGTTCAGAATCTTTCCCCATTATATTGGAATATCAAGGGAAAAAGTATAAGGTTTTACCTTATGACACTAAAGGGAACCCTTCTTCTTTAATAAAGGTAAATTTTTTGAGCGCAGGAAGTCCAACAGTAAAAGGAGGAAAGTTTATAAATTAATGAACAATAAAAGAATTAATCAATCAGATAAATTTAAAAGTAAAAATCATTAAAACAAAATTAGTCATAATAATTATTCTTACCATTTCCAGTATTTATGTATTGGCGCAAGATGGATTTTTAAATAAGAATGAGGCAGAAAATAAATTTGAAAATGATTTAAAAGAAGGCAAATGGATGGAATACGAGGACTCAAGTTGGAATGCTGTTGCTAATGAAAATATAGCAGTATATTATCGTTTAGTTATTTATAAAAAAGGGCAACCGTTCGGAATTGTAAGAGATTATTTTAAGAGTGGGCGATTGCAATTTGAAGGAAAAATAATTAATCTTCGAGAAAACGGTAAAGATGTTTTGGATGGAAAATGCAAATGGTATTATGAAGATGGTGGTTTAAAGCAAGAAGGAACATATATTGATAGTTTACCCTGTGGAGGGAAGGGTTATTATAAAAGTGGACAATTAAAATTCGAATTAGCACCATGTGTTAGTAATAAAGCAAACGGCTCTGCAAAAAACTATTATGAAAATGGGAAATTAATGGTCGAAACTCCTTATGTAAATGGCATACCGAATGGGATTGCAAAAGAATATTATGAAAGTGGAAGTTTAAAAGGAGAACAGATGTGGAGTATGGGTAAAAGAGAAGATACTCTTAAATCATATTATAAAAACGGGAGTTTAAAGTTTGAAAGCCCATATAGTAATGGTAAATTGAATGGAATTGTAAAAGAGTATTATGAAAGCGGAAAGTTAAAAGGCGAATATCCTTGGAGTGATGGTAAGCGAAGCGGTATTATTAAAATATATTACGAAAATGGGAACTTAAAGAATACAACTCCTTATTCTGACAACAAGAAAAATGGAACTGTAGAAGAATATTATGAAAACGGAAAATTAAATTGGGAGACTACTTATATTTATGATCAAAAAAATGGAGACGCAAAAGAATATTACGAAAATGGAAAATTAAAATGGGAAGGTGCTTTTAATAATGATAAAAGAAATGGAGTTGCCAAAACTTATTATGAAAACGGCAAGTTATATAAAACAATCTATTATATTGATGGTGTAATTCAGGATGAAAAATGAAAAGGCAAACCAATAATTAATCAACTAAACAATGAAGATATATCTGCTTCTCATATTCTTCACATTCATTTCTTTTTCTGTCAGCGCCCAAGCAAAAGAAGAACCCAAGGGCATACGTTTTGAAACAGGAACTTTCGCGGAAATCCTTGCCAAAGCAAAAAAAGAAAATAAGCTCGTCATGGTGGACGCATTCACCAGCTGGTGCGGTCCATGCAAGCAGATGGTAAAGAATGTTTTTCCGAATGATACCGTTGCCGAGTTTTATAATAAAAATTTCATCAATGCGGAATTTGACATGGAGAAAGGAGAGGGAATCGAGCTGGCGAAAAAATACGAAGTCGGCTGTTACCCCACTTTTCTTTTCATTGACGGAAATGGAGAACTGGTTCACAGAGTGAGCAGTTCCATGTCTGCAAAGGGCTTTGTGCAACTTGGCGCTGATGCCATGAATCCCGAAAAGCAATTCACGTCTTGCAAGAAAAAATATGATTCGGGCAATACTTCTTCTGCGGATATGATTCAATACATAACCATGCTTTCCATGGCCTGTATGCCCGTTAAAGAGGAACTGGCAAAATATTTCAGCACACAGAAGGAAGAAGAACTCACCAACAGGCAGAACTGGACTATGCTCATGTGTTTTACAAGCGAAACGGATTCTAAAGAATTTCAATATCTCATTGCCCATCAAACCGACTTTGAAAAACTATACACCGCGGATTCTGTAAACATGAAGATAGAGCAGGTATGTATTTACTCCTTGTTCAGCTTCCTCTACAAGAAAGAGCCAGATATTGAAGGATACAAAAAAATGAAAGAGCAGATAGTGAAAATGAACCTTCCGTCATCGGAGAAAATTGTTTCAAGGGCGGACATGGGATTTTATGCGGCAACAAAAGACTGGACGAGCTATGCGAAAAGGGCAGTCGTTTACATTGATAAATACGCGAAAGAAGATTACGGACTGCTGAATAACGTAGCGTGGAATTTCAGTGAGCATGTGAGCGACAAAATTCTGCTTGCTAAAGCGGAGGAGTGGATAAAACATTCGGTGGAACTGCATCCCGAGTATTTCAACTATGACACCTATGCTGCTGTGCTTTACAAGCTCGGCAAAAAAGAAGAAGCAAAGGCGGCAGCCGAGAAACTGCACTGCGCAATATGCGTCCACACGCTGGCAAGATGATGTTTGGTTTTCAATAACTCCGAGCAATAGCAATCCTCTTACAATTACGGTTCATCCGACATCAAATTCTTCAGGCTTTGATCCTGATGTTTTTATTTACACTTATGATTGCGTTCCAGCAACACCAACATTTACGCAACAATATTGTGGTTGTAATATAGGCTGGATAGATGACCAAATAACATTTACACCAGTTGCCTTAACTCCATATTTGATTAGAGTATTTAGTTATGGTACATCCGTTACAAACGAAGGAAATTTTACAATTTGTGTAGTCGACCCACTAGTTGGTATTGTTGAATCTACAAATACAAATAATATTAATATTTATCCCAATCCATCTTCGGGAACATTCACCATTGAAACCACAGAGCAGGAATCTGAACTTATTATTCTCAATACGCTCGGAGAAATAATTCTCTCTCAAAAAATTCAGAATGGAAAAACTGAAATTGATTTAAGCAATCAACCTAACGGAATTTATTTCCTCCATCTAACATCCGAAAATGGAACGACAACAAAAAAACTTAGTATTCAAAAATAATACACGATGAAAACATTTTACAAATTTCTTCTCATTTCATCATTTCTTTTTCCTTACCCCTCTTTTACCCAAGGCACATGGACGCAAAAATCTGACTTTGGCGGAACAAGGCAAAGCGCCATTGCCTTCTCCATCGGCAACAAAGGATATATCGGAACAGGATACGATGGCGGATACACAGGCGATTTCTGGGAATGGGATCAGATAACAAACGTCTGGACGCAACAGGCAAATTTCAGCGGCACAGCAAGAACGCAGGCGACAGGTTTTTCCATAGGAACAAAGGGATATATCGGCACAGGCAATGACGGAATATTGAAACAGGATTTTTGGGAGTATGACCCCGCGACCAATTTATGGACGCAGAAAAACAGCTTTCCCGGAGGCGCAAGAAGAGATGCTGTCGGTTTCTCCATCGGCACAAAGGGATATATAGGGGCAGGTTATGACGGAGCGTATCTTCTGGACTTTTGGGAGTATGACCCTGTTTCTGACGCTTGGACTCCAAAAGCCGGCTTCACCGGCACAGCCAGACATGCGGCAGTCGGTTTTTCCATCGGCACGAAAGGATATGTGGGAACAGGAGGCGGAGCGGCACCGACAAATGATTTTTGGGAATGGGATCAGTCAAACAACACATGGACTCAGAAAGCCAGTTTGGGCGGAACGGCAAGATTTCGCGCGATGGGTTTTTCCATTGGCGCGAAGGGATATATTGGGTTGGGAAGCGATGGGAACAATGCGAGTTACAAGGATTTTTGGGAATGGAATCAGGCAGGCAATGCGTGGACTCAAAAAACAAACTTTGTCGGAACGGCAAGAAGCGGAGCCGTAAGTTTCTCTATCGGTAACAAAGGATTTGCAGGAACGGGCTATGACAGCACCGGCAACTTCAAAAAAGATTTTTGGGAATACGACCCTGCCGGTATTGGCATTAACGAATTAAATAATCAAATCAATATTTCTGTTCGTCCCAATCCTTCAACTGGAAAATTCATCCTTGATTCTGAAATTACTAAAGGAGATATTTCTATTTATCACATTACAGGAGAAAAAATCCTCTCTCAAAAAACGCAGAACGGAAAATCCGAAATTGATTTAAGCGCACAGCCGGACGGGATTTATTTCTTGCAACTCAAAACTGAACAGGGGAGTGCGGTGGAGAAAATTGTTATTGATAAATAAAATCCAAACACAAAGCGTGTATTAATTCTCAGTTATTTTTTTAAAAAGTTTCAACAAGTTCTTTATTCCTTCATATTCATCAGGACCCGAACTATCAAAAGTAACCTTATGAATTTTACCTGCATAATTAATCTCAATCCATTCAGAGGTTCCGTCATCGCCTCCCGGATTTCCAATTTTTTCTGGCATAGCAAAAAAAGAACTTATATCAATTGAGCTTATTAACATATCCCACTGAGTTTGTATTGTTCGCGCGGTGTCAGTTTTTATCGGATAATTTTTTTCTGCCCGCAAAGATTTACTTACAGTAACCGTATTGATTGAATCAATGCTGGATTCATGAAAACAATAGCCAGCGCACTTTCCCTCACTTGTGCCGTGTTTTGCATAATAAACCGAACCCTGATTACTTTGGGGAGAAGATTGAATTTCTTTGGTTATGTCTTTTGGGGGCGTTTTTTTGGTTTTTTGGAAGAGGTTAAATGTATCCGTCTTGTTTCTCTGAGAGAATGAAAGAAGTGATACGGAAATAAAAAGAACAAAAAATAAAATACGCTTCATAAAACAAAGATATATAATTCAGATAGGAGAGAAAGGTTTTTGTAGTACAAATCACTACATGAGCGAAGGCTGATACGCAGAAACTCTGATAAGGTTTCAACATTTTAATAACTCCCAAAGTTCTGAATGTTGGAAAAATATTTCCATAAAACATTTGGAGAATTCATCCCAAATCTTTTTCTTTGAACTCTAATTCCATTTTACATGAAAAAAGTTTTACTCCCGCTAGCTGCCATTTTTGTTTCCATCATCTCCCACTCTCAGAGCGGTGAGAAATGGTCGTTTGGCTTGAATTCACCCAGCGGAACTGCTGCTTTCGGCACAAGCAACCTCTTTCCGGTCATTATAAAGACCAACGGCACGGAATGGATGAGGGTAACGCCTGCGGGCAATGTGGGAATCGGCACAAGCAGTCCGGTTTATAAATTAGACATTGCAGGAAAAATGCATTCAAGAGGCAACGCTTATTTTGACAGCTTACTCACCGCCTTCACCGTTCAATGCGATGCCCTGTATGTACAAAACGATGCGGTAATAAAAGGTAGTGCGCACATTAATAAAGATGCGCACATAGTCGGTGTGCTGACAGTAGGAAGTAATGTGGTTCCCTGCCCCAAATGCGGACCCGGCAGCGGTGGCAGCGGCACCATTGTTATTGACGGAATAAAAGGAAGCATTATTTCTTCATCAGGCAAAATTGATTTTGATGCCAACGAGCTAAAAACAACCGGGAGAACCATCAGCGATTTTGCAACCATCAATAAACAACTGTCAGCAGGGAATATTACAATTCAAACCGGCAACAGTGGCGCTGGCAGCATTGTTTCTTCATCGGGTAAAATTGACTTTGACGGCAACGACCTCAATACCACAGGCACTGTCAACAGCAGCAATATTTCTTCTTTGCAAACATCGGTAGGCAATCAGCAAACTCAGATTTCAAACCTCAGTTCCCGTGTTGATTCAATAAATGCTTCGCAATGGATTACCAATCAAGATTCAAGTATCTCCTTTCCGGGAACTGTATTTGTAAAAAATCTCAACGCGGAAAATAGCATCTCAATCGCGAATTTCCGGTTCAGCAATGGAGGAGCAATCCCTCAGCCCATCATAAGAGATTCCATCCGCACACCCAATCAACTGGTGCTGGCATCAGGAGCGGAAAAAATCATGTTCGATGCCGACAGTGTGATGATGGGAAACACCGCGAGGGTGGGCAACGGACAGTTAAGCGTTGCGGGCAACATCACCGCCAGCGGAGATATTTCTTCCAACACCCTAACCACAGGCAGCATCGTAACCTCCCAGTTAATCATTGACACCCTTCACGCCATCAGCCGTGTAGCCGTAAATCATTCCCTCATGATTGAAAAACAAACTGCAAAAAGTTATGCCGAAGTTTCCACCACCGATACTGCCGTTGCGCTTGTGTTGCAAAAAGACAGTGCGGGCAAAGGGGTGGGCATCGGAATCACCCCTTCCGCAGGTGAACGTCTTTCGGTTTTAGGAAATGTAGGAGTTAGCGGGAAGTTGCGCTTGACAAATTTAGCAGGCAACGGGGACAGAGTTCTTGCAGTGGATTCAAATGGCGTGTTGAAAGATTTCCCAAATTCATGTTTCGGTTTAAATGCGTTTTGGAAAACAGATGGAAATATTGTTCCTGCGAATTGCAATCCGTTTATCGGAACAACCAATAATTTCGCGCTTAATTTTCGCACAGCAAATCTTCCGAGAATGACAATAACAGCAGCAGGAAATGTAGGCATTGGCACAACTACTCCAGGAATAAATATGAGCCTTGAAGTTCAGGGAAGTGTTTCAATTTATGATGGAAATGGAAATACTTCTTTATTTTTTGGACGCGAACAAACTTCCCTGCAGAACCAAATAGCCGCTGACTATGGTGAATGGGGAATTCAATATTGGTCAGCGAGTTCCAATGGAAGTAGTTTGGGAGGGCTTAATTTTTGGAAACCATCTGGCAGTGATGCAGGATATGGTAATCATGTAGGAGGTTCTGTAAATGCTTTTTTATTTCTTGGAGATGACGGAAACATAGGTATGGGAGTAGATCCCTCAAAAATTGACCCTCAATATAAACTTTCAGTAAATGGCGCCATAAGGACAACGAAAGTAGTAGTTGAAATCGGATGGAATGACTGGGTTTTTAATAGTAACCATAAACTCCAGCCATTCACCGAAAGGATGAATGATATTTTTACAAACCAACGCATGCCCGATATGCAGAGCGAACAAGAAGTAGTTGCAAATGGCGCTGATTTAGGAAAAAACCTAAGCGGGCTGCAAAGAAACACTGAAGAAATTTATCTCTACATGAACCAGATGTACAATATCATTCAGCAACAACAGAAAACGATTGAGCAACTGAAACTTGAAATTGAAAAAAAATAATTCGAGAAATAGTAAAATAAAAAAGTGTACATGAAAAAGCAATATTATCTTCTACTGTTGTTCTTGTTTGTTTTAAATATCTTCTATGCTCAAAATATTAATCCTATCTGGAAATTTGTTGGTCCGAAAGCAGAAAATGAAATACCGAGCAATCGGTTCAGGTCAGGACAAATAGATGATATTACAGTTGAGCCGGGAAATCCCAATCATATTATTGCAAGCAGTTTTTTCGCAGGTATTTGGGAAACCAATAATTATAATCCCAATATACCAAGTGCCGATTGGCATATTTTACCGGGCTTTGATAATTATCTTCCGGATGGTATGGGCGCAAATGGTGTCAGTGCAGTGGCATTCAGAAACACCAACGAATTATATGCTGCTAATTTTTTTGAAGCAGGTGGAAATAATTTTTACTCTAATGCCGTTTTAAAATATGATTTTAATACAACACAATGGTTTACCACCGGAATTCTTCCTTTTTATAATTCTAAAGATGTTGTTATAAATAAAATTGTTTTTTTCCCAAACAACCTGAATACCATTTTTCTCTGTACAAGTTCAGGTCTCGTTGAAAGCACCAATGCAGGCGTGTCATGGTTTCAGGCTCCGGCATCTTCTCCTATTACAGGCAATATACATGATATACTATTTATTCAAAAATCTAACGGGACAGATTATTTCTGGTACGTTGCGGGCTGCACTGTTGCCACTAAAGATCTTATAGGCGGTTCAATGGGCAATGCTCTTCTGATGGAATCTACAGACGATGGGGCTAATTTTTATAATGTATCCCTACCATATATGAATCAAATGAGCAGTCAATTCAATTCTTATGCAGGTATTTGTTTAGGAGATCAAACTCTTTCCGGAGGGGACAGAGATATTTATATCTCTACTGCTGTAAATTTAAGTGATCCTTCTGTTCCTGATCCTGCTCAAAATTCTTCATGGCCGTGTTACCCCAATTGCCCTCCAGCTGATCCATGGGAATATGCTCAGCGCCAATTTCATAAACTTACAAAAAATATTACCAGTGGTTTAATAACCAATCCTTACCAAACAATTATACCTAATACAGATAATGATTACTACTATAACAGTCCGGCTCGGCTTGTTATTGGTTATGACGCAACAACGAAGCATGTTTTGACAGGTGGAGTAGATCTGCATGATTTCAATTTAACAACAAACAACCCAATTTTTATAGGAAGCATACATGATGATTATCATGGCATATATATTAATACATCTATTAGTCCGAATCAAATATTTTTTGCTTGCGATGGAGGGTTTGCTTCACTTTCTTTTCTATCCCCTTTATACAGTGTTAAGAGATTAAATAATGGATTAGATATTTCCCTGCTAAATGGTTTTTCAGGTGCAAGTGAACTTCATCCCATTACACATGGTAATATTTATGTATATGGTCAGCAGGATGAACCAATTTCTGACCTTTATGATGATTATACCGGAAAAGTTATTCAGCATGGCGCAGGGGAGAATGATGGAGCTTTAATAGACAAGTTTAACAACAATTTAATTATTACTGATGCTTCCGGCTTTAACGCAGGATATTACCTGACAACTGGCGGGTCTGCAGGTTTTACTTCTTCGTCTTATAAATATATGTATAACCCGGCTTCAACCCCAAACCGTTATTTACAACCCGGAACTCCTATGCTTCAAGATAAAAATTTGCAAGGTTTTGGACGGCATCCATTTTTTCAGGATCCATTCAGGCCAGGGCGTATTTACAATACCCTAAAAGGCAATGGCATTTCTCAGTACGATCCTATTTCAAAGAGTTTCGTACTTAAAGTAAATTTATCAGAATATGTTTCGTTTTTTACCAATTCAGCTCCAAACTATACTTCCAGTAACTTCGGTACAGTTAATACAAACGATATCCATTTTATCGGATGGCAAGCCCAACCGCTTGGAATGTCGTTCTCTCAGATTGATAAAAATATTATGTACATAGTAAGTTCAAATAATTCCGGTGATGCCCCAAAATTCGCATCTCAGGTAATAAAATATATTGGAAGTAATTTGGATGAAGGTTGTTGGGGCGATGGCTATGGCAATGGTTATTATCTGAGTAATAATACGGATTTGAGCACTGGTAATCCACAATGGCAACTCATTACTCCTGCATGGAGCAATTTAGTACCCGGAATACAACCCGCAGATATTTATCATATTGGATTGACAAATGTTGAAACAAGCAATTGGGATAAAAATAAAATTTATGTTTCATGCGCTCTCGATATTCCCAATTCATCTATGATAACGCCTGTTTACAATAAAGTGATAAAGTATGACGGAACTTCATGGAGCGATTATAGCGGCACTAACATACCTTCCGATGAAAATGTTACGGCAATGATTATGGATCACGCAAGCAATGATGGCATATATATATCAACCGAAAAAGGAGTGTATTACCGCGAACCGGGCATGAGTGACTGGGTTTCCTATAATATGGGTGTACCCAATAAAGTTTTACCTTTTATCAGAAGCACTCAAATGGAAATAAATTACAGGGAAAATACAGTTCGTGCCGGAACGTATGGCAGAGGCATTTGGAAGTCAGACCTTGTTTGCCCTTCCACTTCCAATCTTGTAATTCCTTCAGGCACTGTAAGCGGCTATAAAGAAGCAGATGATATTAGTACAACAAATGGAAATGTCAATACAACACCCACAGCGTCCACAGGCTCGACAGTATTCAGAGGAACAAATTCAGTTACGCTTGAACCGGGTTTCACGGCAGATGCGACAACAGGTACAAATTATTTCACTGCATTCATTCATGGTTGTTCAGGCGGCTCAACAAGTTCCTATAATTACTTCAGAACAAATTCCGATTCTTCTCAAACAAGTGCCATTAAAAATACAGACATAAATATTCAGGATAAAAAATTAATTGTTTATCCAAATCCGACTGCTGCCAAATTTTCATTTAGAATTTTAGGAGATGAGCCAAATCAAGTTCTCATCTATAATAGTTTTGGACAGATTATATTGAATCAATTAATTGAATCTGAACAAAAGGAAATAGATTTTACGCATCAACCGGAAGGAATTTACTTTATAAAAGTATTATCTGCGGATAATACCTATACTACTAAAATTATTAAGAGGTAATTTTGTATATTTGCATATATAAAAATGAAAATAAAATTACTTTTTACATTTACTGCAATTTCACTTTTTTCTTCTTTGTCTTTTGCCCAATCGCCCAACTGGCTTTGGGCAAAAAGCGCGGGCGGTAATGCTAATGATAAAGCTTTATCAATTGCTGCCGATACTCAAGGAAATACTTACGTAACCGGATATTTTTATAGCTCTTCAATTTCATTTGGAACGACAACATTGATTAATCGGGGAATGTTTCTTACTAAATATAATTCTTCGGGCAATGTAATTTGGGCAAAAGATGCTGTGCAAAAAAATAAAAATTATTTAAGTGGTGGATATGCTGTTGCCTTAGATAATTCGAGAAATATTTATGTAGCTGGGCAATTTTATGATACTATAACATTTGGTACAATTACATTAACCCAGCCAGGTATCTTTATAGTAAAATATGATTCTTTAGGAAATATATTATGGGCAAAGGACACAAAGGGAGGAGGTGGGCTTGCAGCAACTGCTATTGTAACAGACAATTTTGGAAATTTCTTTGTAGCAGGAAATTTTATTGATACTCTTGTCATCGCTTCTGATACATTAATACATACACTTGCCAGTTCTAAGTTCATTGCCAAATATGATACAGCAGGTAATCCTATTTGGGCAAAAGGCATATACACATCCGGATATTCAGATTTATCTGTGGCTGCAGATAAATTCGGAAACGTTTGTATAGCCGGAGACTTTGGAACAGGAACTCTCACTATAGGTACTTATACATTAACCAATCAGGGCAATCAAGATATATTCGCTGCAAAATTTAATCCCGCAGGCAATGTGTTATGGGCAAAAAGCTATGGAAATTTTGGCGATGATGAAGGCACTTCGATTGCAACAGATACCTTAGGTAATATTTCTATATCAGGATTCTTTGATAGCCCATTTATTGCATTTGGTTCAACTACTTTGTGGACTGGAGGAAATAATATTTTTATTGTAAAAAACGATGGCGCAGGCAATACGCTTTGGGCAAAAGGCGCTCATGGAAATAATACAATACGAGCGCCTTCTATAAAAGCAGATAAATCCGGCAATGCTTATGTGGCAGGATATTTCTCTTCTTCTTCTATAATTTTTGATGCAACCGATTCATTGATAAATAAAGGAATGTTTCTCGCAAAATATGATCCCAACGGCAATTTCAAATGGGGGAGAGACGCTTTAGGAGGAAGTAGAGCAACCGCTGTTACGGTAGATGCTTTTGCAAATCCTTATGTAGCGGGATATTTTAGTTCCGACAGTATTACTTTTGATTCGTCTGTTCTTTTAAATGATACTACTTCTTCCTTTGATATTTTTGTTGCGACAATTGATGCCTTAACCGGAATAGAAGATTTTGCAAAACCAAATAAAAATGGCAGCATTTTTATTTATCCTAATCCTTCCAATGGAAAGTTTACAATTCAGAATGATGAATTGCTTGTGGAAAATTATAATTTAGAAATTTACAATATAATAGGAGCAAAAATTTATTCAATATCTATCAGTAATCAATCAAATTATAAAATAGATATTTCTTCCCAACCCAAAGGAATTTATTTTGTTAAAATAAAAACAGCAGATGGAATAATTGCGAAGAAAATCATACTGATCAAATAAATGAGCAGGAAGTCTTCTGCAGATAACTTGTCATCAAAATGAAAAAAGTTTTTCTTATGCTGATGGCAGCTGCAACAATTGCTACTATCGGATGCAAAAAATATCCTGACGGACCCGTGATGAGTTTAAGTTCCAAAAAAGGAAGAGTGGCGAACACTTGGAAGTTCGAAAAAGTATTTGAGGTTGCATCAGGAGCAGAGTACACACCCTATTATAGCGATCAATACATTGAATTTAAAAAAGAGGGTACTTATATCTGGACTTATGGTTTATCATCCTACGTAGGCACATGGGTTTTTGCTTCTGATAACGCAGACATTGTTCTTACAAGAAATGGCAAAAGCACTTCTGATGCTTATCATATCAGAAAGTTAAAAGGAAAAGAATTTTGGTTTAGAGACGATGTTAGTCCAGGTTTTTCAGTAGAGTTTCACTTAGCTCCCAGATAAAATCTACATCTAAAAAGTAGTAGTAATACTATAACTTCTGTATTTTATTAGGGGGCACGGGGGAAACTTCCCCCGCAAGATTGCGTTTGCCATTGTACATTTGGACAAGGCAAACGCAATCTTGCTACGTGTCTGCAATAAGTCCTGTGAACGAGAGCAGTTTAATGTTTTCGGGAAGGGAATTGAGATGTCCTTTAACCGAGTCCGTTAGATTCCTTGATGTATTCATCAAGTTTTGACAACGCTTCATTGACCGATTCCATGTCAAAATACTGCGCGTCATACTTATCACCGAGCCATTCAAGCATTTCTTTTTTCTCCGGATGTTTCTTGCTTTTTATGATTTCAAGCATCCGGTAAAAGCCGGGGATTCCGCCACAATCCTCAGGCGGACAGTTTAATTTTCCATCTATGCAAAGCGGGTATTGCATGCCTTCTTCTTTCGGTAGAAATTTTTCAACGAGATTCTGTGTTATCTCCAAATTTTTTTTGAAGATTTTTATATACTATTTCACTATTTAAAACTTTTCTATTTTTGCCCTTGCAAGACCAATTTAATTTCTTGCCTTAGAGCAAACAGAGCGGACAAGATCCAGCTCGTG
>JACRAM010000094.1 GCA_016213405.1 Bacteroidota bacterium | reverse complement strand
TTTGCAAAAGAAGGTTACTACAGTTTATCGGCAAACTACAAACGATTAAAACTTTATGAAACCGCTGTATGCGTCTAAGCATGTACAGTGGTGTGAGAGGTGGCGAAGTTACTTTGTACCTTCGCTTCCTACTTTAATTTAAAATAGTCTGTCAGTTTTTTTGCTTTTGCTCTGCCAATTACTTTCGTTATTTTTTCCTCAGAAGCTTCTTTGATTTTTAACACCGATTTATATTTTTGCAAAAGTTTTTTTGCTGTTATTTCACTGATGCCCTTTATCTGTGTTAGTTCGCTTCCAATACTTTCGCGTAATCTTCTTCCCGAATGATGTTTTAGTCCGAAGCGGTGCGCCTCATCCCGCATCTGCTGAATTACTTTTAGCGTTTCGGATTTTTTATTGAGATACAGCGGAAGCGAATCACCGGGGAAATAAATCTCTTCCAGTTTTTTTGCAATGCCGATCACAGGTATTTTCCCTCCGAGTTTCAGATGCTCCAGACTTTTCATTGCTGCGCTAACCTGCCCTTTCCCACCATCAATAATGATTAAATGAGGCAAAGTCTGTTTTTCATCAAGCATTCGTTTGTATCTTCTGTAAATTACTTCTTCCATGGATGCAAAGTCATCGGGACCTTCAACAGATTTTATATTGAAGATGCGATAGTCTTTTTTGCTTGGCTTTGCATTTCTGAAAACTACGCAGGCAGAAACAGGATGCGCTCCCTGAATATTGGAATTGTCAAAACACTCAATATGTGCGGGCAAATCTTTCAGGTGTAAATCTTTCATCATCGTTTTAAGAATTCTGTCTGCAGATTTTTCTTTTGGAGTGAATGCCTGCCTGCTGATTTTATCTTTCCGGTAATATTCCGCATTGCGTTCAGAAAGTTCCAGGAGTTTTTTCTTATCACCGATTTTCGGAATAGTGAATTCAATATCCGGAAAATTTATTTCCAGTGAAAAGGGTACTATGATTTCCTTTGTTTCGCTGTGAAATCGCTGGCGAAGTTCAGCAATGGAAAGCAGAAGCAGTTCTTCTTTCGGCTCATCCAGTTTCTTCCTCATTTCAACAGTATGAGCCTGTACAATTGATCCGTTAATAACCTTTAGATAATTTACATAGCCGAAAGACTCATCGGTAATGATGGAAAACACATCCACATCTTCAATGGTTGGACTCACGATTACTGAACGGCTTTGGTATTTTTCCAATGAATCAATTTTCTCTTTTAGCATCTGTGCGGTTTCGAAATCATACTTTCCCGAATACTGCCACATGAGCTCTTTTAATTGTTTTATCACAGAGGAAATGTTTCCTTTCAATATTTGTTTTATCTGTGAAATGCTTTCGTTGTAATCTTCTTCCGGCTGAAAAGCTTCGCAGGGTCCTTTGCAGTTTTTTAAATGATATTCCAGACACACCTTGAATTTTTTCTTTTCAATATTTTCATTCGAGAGGAGAAGGGTGCAAGTTCTAAGCGGATAAAGTTTCTTTATCAAATTCAGAATGGTGTACATCGTTCGCAGCGAAGTATACGGACCAAAATACTGTGAGCCGTCACGAATAAAATTTCGTGTCTGAAAAATCCTTGGAAACCGCTCGTTCTTTATGCAAATCCACGGATAGGTTTTGTCATCTTTCAATGCCACGTTGTAGCGCGGCTGATATTTTTTGATGAGGTTGTTTTCGAGAAGCAGCGCGTCTAACTCTGTGCTTACTACTATAAATTTAATGTCAGCAATGCTGGTGACGAGGTAAAGCAATTTTCCATACTCGTGTTTTTTTGTGAAGTAAGAAGAAACCCGCTTCTTCAGATTTTTCGCCTTTCCTATATAAATTATTTTTCCGTGCTTATCGAAATACTGGTAAACGCCTGGACCATCAGGAAGGGAGCTGACAATGTTTAATAACGACTCAGAGAATTTCTTTTTCTCATTTGTCATTTAACGGAATCTGGTTTTGCGGGAAGAATTTCAGTTTTCGGTTCAACTTTGACAGAATCTGTTGTTACATTTTTTTTGGTTTTCCCCTTTTTCGGTTTTCCATTTTTCACCGGAGAAGAAGTTTTTGCAGAATCAGAAAATTCAGATTTTATTTCGAAGGACTTGTTTTTCCCTGCCGTATCAGGAGGAAGAATGTTTTCAGGGGCATTTTCAGAATCTACGATGGTTGGTGCAAGCGAAGATAGTTTTGAATTCTTTTTACTTTCTTTCACAGTTGCTTTCTGAACTTCGGTAATTTGTTTTTTCTCTTGCTTTGCTGTATCGGCAGTAAATTTTTTTTCAGTTAATGCAGCTGTGTCTGCCGGAGAAAGCGTATCTGCTGTAATGGCGGGCGAAACAGAAACCGATGCTGTTTGAGAATTTTCATAAGGATGAATAGTGGTAGTGGTGCCGGAAGGGGAAGCCGTCTCTTCCTTAATCTCATGAAATGAACTAATATATTTAATAATGAAAAATACGCCTATCACAGCCACAATAACAGAAGATGAAATGAAAATTTGTTTTTTGCTGATGCCTATGGAAATTGTTTTTTGTTCAGCGCTAAGCAGCACTTCAACTTCACTCCAATCTACAACAGGCAATTTGCTTTCAGGAGATTTTAATTTCTCTTGCAGAAAGTTATCGAGCTGATTCGTATTTGATATTTTTTTCATTAACGAAGCTTTCAACGATTAAATTATTTCGGAATCATTCTTGTGAGGTTTCTTCTCAGGTTAAACTTTGCCTTTGATAAACTGTCTTTAGAAGAATATTCGCTTATGTCAAGCAATTTTGAAATTTCAGCATGATTATATCCGTCCACTTCGTGCATATTGTACACTGCGCGGTAGGAAGGAGTGAGTTGCTGAAGCGCTTTGATAATGGCTTGTTTGCTGGCAAACTGCATTATTTTTTCGTCAGAAATTTCTTCTGAAGAAGATTTTTCTGCATCCCTCATGCTTACTGTGCTGCTTACAAAATATTCCCTCTTATTATGATGCATGTGCCGAACGGCAGACAGAACCATTTCTTTTTTTATCCATTCTCCTAAAGTAACCGATGGCGAATCTTTTTTTCTTTTTGTATTTTCTTCAGCAATATTTTTGAATCCGCTGAAAATATTTTTGAATCCGCTGAGCAAAATCTCTTTTGTTTCCTGCTGATTTTTTGCATAGCGAATACATACGTCCGTCATGGCAACTGCGTACATTTCAAATAACACCCGTTGGCAATTCCTTTCATGCTTCAGGCATCCGCGTATGAGTTCTTCTTCTGACATAGATTTTGAAGAGCAAACTTAAAGAATTTCTTTCTGATTACTTGTTTTGTTGTTATTAAAAAAGAAAAAACCCTTCCGATTGAGAGGGGTTTTCAAATAGAAGTAGTAATCAATTTTATTTTCTCAATAACGTTACAAATCCGCGCAGGGTTACTTCTCCGAATTTCGCGATGTAATAATAAGTTCCTTCAACGGCATTTTTCCCTTTCATATTTTTTCCATCCCAGCATTTATCAGCATCAGTGGTTTCAAACATTTTAATGCCCCATCTATCCCATACTTCCATGATAATACATTCAGCAAGTGCTGCTTGTAATGAATCCGGAGTTGTTATGTTGGGAACATTCTGAATGTCCATGGCAGGGTGGAAACAATCATTGTACCCGTCTCCGTTGGGGGTAAAC
>JACRAM010000093.1 GCA_016213405.1 Bacteroidota bacterium | reverse complement strand
TTTGCAAAAGAAGGTTACTACAGTTTATCGGCAAACTACAAACGATTAAAACTTTATGAAACCGCTGTATGCGTCTAAGCATGTACAGTGGTGTGAGAGGTGGCGAAGTTACTTTGTACCTTCGCTTCCTACTTTAATTTAGCCCCACCCTGAAAGGAGGAAAAGAAGATGAATCGGTTTTTCAAAACCCTCCCCCGATAGCTCCGAAGGAGTGCCTTCGGCACTATCGGGAGGATGTAGAGCGCCTATTTCATCTAAGAAAAACAACAACTGGTCGAAATGTTGCCTGATCATTAGGACTTTCCCGATTTTTGTTTAGATATTCGCCTGTTCTATTGATGGCAGTGATCCGCTTCGTAAAAAAATAATTTACAGATGAAAGAAATGGCGGCTGAAAAAATCTTCTCCAAAAATCTTCTCCATAAACTGGTAATCCTTTTTATTTTCTTTCAGGCATCGTATGTTTATGCTGGCGACACGCTCAACGCGGTGGATGCTGCGGGGCTCCGGCAGGGCTATTGGATTGTATTCAACAGCATCAAAAAACTTCCCAACTATCCCACTGATGCAAAAGTGGAAGAGGGCAATTATGCCGACAGCAAAAAAGCCGGCATCTGGAAAACCTATTTTCCGAATGGAAACCTGAAAGGAGAAATCACCTATACCAACAACCGCGCAAGCGGATATGCAAAAATGTATCAGGAAAACGGAAAACTGATGGAGGAAGGCGTGTGGGAAAACAACCGCTGGGTGGGAGAATTCAAATCCTACCACGAGAACGGGCAGACGTTTTGTGATTTCAAATATACCAAAGGAGGAAAAAGAGAGGGTGAGCAAACCTATTATTACGATAACGGGCAGCTGATGATGAAAGGAGAAATGAAAGAAGGAAAAGAAGCCGGCACCTGGGTGGGCTATTATGAAAATGGCGACAAGCGCGATGAAAAAGTATTTAACGATGGAACGCTGGACGAGGAAAAAACAAAATTGTTTGAGCCGAAAAAAGAAATGATAGTTAAAACCGAAACCACTGCAACAAAAGAGCCGGCCAAAATGGCGGATGCGAAAACCGAAAAAACAAACGAAGCGCAAAAACCCTTTGACGGAAACGGCTACGCCAAACTTTTTAACCAGAACAGGCAGATGTCAAAGGACGGCACGTTTAAAAATTTCCGCCTGATAGATGGCAAGGATTATATCTACAACACAGCCGGCATGCTTGAGCACATCTCTTTTTACAAAGACGGCAAATATGTGGGCGAAGCGCCCATTGAAGCAACCGACAAATAGCGCTGGGATCTGCTAGAGAATTTCATCTGCTCCGCAAGGAGCAGTTACAACTTACAGGAATCCCCCCACTCGTCTAAGAAAACCTGTCATTCGTCTAAAAGCTGGGGGGGGATGATAAATATCCTGCCATTTGTCATACTATTACCTATTGATTGCATAAATTTGTAGAGTAGAAGAGTAAAAACCATTACATCATGAAACTATTTTTTACATTTCTTTTTTCTTTCTTTATATCCTGCTGGTGTTTTGCGCAGAGCGGGCAAACGCAGAAGACCGCTGAGCAAAAGCCAGATATTTACTTCGAAAATTCAGAAAAACAAATTGATGTAGGTTCTTCAAAAGCAGAAGATAAAATAAACCCTGATATCCCTGTTCGGCATGAAGTAATTGATGTGAGAGACCAACAATTATATTTTGAACAAGAGAAAAAAAAGGAAGAAGAAAAAAACAAAAAGAAAGAAGCAATTGTAAAGCCCAAGTAATTTTTTACAGTGCAAAAACATCTTACATACGCAGTTGCCTTAATGTTTTTTAGTGTAAACGCATTTGCCCAACCCGCCAATGATAATTGCGCCAGTGCTACTACGCTTACGGTGGTGCCGCTCCCATAGCAGGAACAAGCGCATCTGCCACTACACAAGTAGGTGAACCTACTCCCTCTTGCGGTATTTTACAACAATCTGTATGGTATAAATTTGTTGCAACAGCCACTTCGCATGGAGTTAGCATAAACAAACTTAGCGGAGGGTGCCTTTCCAATGGTGTTGTTTACAGCGGAACTTGTTTCGCTTTTACAGAAATCGGCAGCAACTGTGGTATTTCCAGCAGCGCTAATCCTAATATGATTGTTTTATCCGGATTAACAATAGGGAACACTTACTATATTCAATTAATATACAGTAATGGAGGTCCCTGTGGTGCCAGTTGGACATGGGATATTGCAGTAACAACTTGTGGAAATGCTAAAACATGGCTTACCAGCGGAACAACTGCTTGGGGAACCGCTACAAATTGGAGTCCTTCCGGAGTGCCGGCAGCCTGTGATGATGTTACCATTCCTTCTGGGGGAAATCAGCCCACCATTTCTGCCGCTGCAAGTTGCAGGGACTTAACTCTTAATGCAGGCGCTGTATTAACAGTAAGCCAGGCATTAGATATTTATGGAAGTATAAATAACAACGGAAGATTTGATGATGCCTCCTTCTACGTTGACCTTTTCGGACAAGGTGCTTGGGGCGGAACGGGCATTTATGCCACTTCTGCCTTAGTTACAAATGGAATCTTTCGCATACAAAATGGCGCCAACTATACTTTAACTAGTAATCTTGCAATAAAACTTCTCAATCATGATGGTTCTACTGGTACTCCTGCAACAAATGGAGTGCTTAATTTTGGCAGTAATACCCTCACAATTACCTTTGGTTTCGGCAATGTTTTTTATGTAAACTACAATACCGGAATGCTTGATTTACAAGGTGGAGGCAGTGTTGATGTAACAAAATCCAACTATGGCACAGGCACTCTTTTTCTTGATTGGCCTAGCGGTAGCGGAGCAGGGGGGTTTAATCTTCAAGATGATTATTACAATGTTTATTTTTATGCTACCACCGGTAATTCTATTAAATTCGGCAATACTGCTCTCACAGTAGATATTGCAAATGATATGTGGATAAAAAGCGGCACGCTTGATAATACCAATGCGGGAGCAAATACGATAAACATTGGAGGAGATTTTATTAATGATGGCACTTATTCTTCTTCTACTGCTACTATTAAAATGAATGGTTCCCAGTCCCAGCAAATCACCGGTGCTTCCAGAACATCCTTTTATAAATTAACCATTAATAACACGAGTTCCACAGGTGTAACGTTAAACGTAAGCGGAGTAACTAAAGGAGCAGTTGTTTCTAATGCACTTACATTAACCGATGGTTATTTTTATACCTCAGCGCCCCAGCTTTTAATAATAAATGATGCCGCAACATCTACTTCTGGTTCTGCGGCAAGTTTTGTAACGGGTCCTATGAGAAAAGTAGGCAATGATAATTTTGTGTTTCCCGTTGGAAATATCGTGAGCGGCACTCCCTGGTGGAGAAGAATAGGAATTACCGGCACTGGCGGATTAAATACCGATCAGTTTGACGCGCAATATTTTCGTGGAGGATATTCAACTATCAATATTCTTAATGCTGACAGCATTGCCGGAAGGTTATTAGAAGTTAGCGGTAAAGAATATTGGATGCTTGACAGAACAGCAGGAGCGTACACTCCACAAGTTACACTTTATTGGGAAGATGCTGCTGCAAGTGATATTAATAGCTGCACAGCAGATTTGGTGATTGCCCATTTAGATAATACACTTGTTGAAAACGGTGTAAATTGCTGGGAACTTAACACAACGAATATTAATCCTGTAGCTAATTGCATTCTTACAGGCTCATGTGCAGGAAATGGGGCGGGCACCATACAATCTCCTACAGGTGAATTACAATATAGTCCATTCACCTTCGGTTCAAAAACAATCGGGGGAGTTAATCCGCTGCCAGTGGAACTTCTTTATTTCAATGTAGATTGCAAAGGCTATAAAATGCAAGCGGAATGGGAGACCGCCACTGAGCAAAACGCTGATTACTTTACGCTGGAGAAAAGCACAGATGGTACGGTGTTTTATCCTATTTCCAAAGTAACTGCGGCAGGAAATAGTTCAACCGTAAAAAAATATTCTGCTGAAGATACGGAGTCATTCAGCGCGGTATCTTATTACCGTTTATCTGAAACTGATTTTAACGGACAAACACAAACCTTTAATATGATTCCTGTAAATGGCTGTGGCAATAAGGGTGGGTTTGCCGTTTATCCAAATCCAGCCAGCGGCATCTTTAATGTGAGTGTATCAGGCACGCAGGGAGATAACGTACTCATTGTGGTAAGGGATTTGCTTGGCAGAGAATTTTATTCGCAAGTGATTTTATTATCAGCTAATGACGCAGAAACAATTGCCGTTGACCCTTCGGGAAAACTTGCTGCCGGAGTTTACTTTGTAGTGGCTACCTCCAATGATACTATTTACAAGAAGAAACTTGTGATTAAGTAAAATCAGTTATCGGTGTTTGGTAATCAGCAACAACCGATTACCGATTACTTCTTTCCCCGTACTATCTGCAAGTTTTTGTATCTTTACTCCATGAATAATGATAGAATCATATCTGACCACCGTATAATGCTCGGCAAGCCGGTAATTAAAGGCACTCGTATTACCGTGGAAAGCATAATCAGAAAAATGTCTGAAGGCGCTACACTTGACGATATTCTGAAAATGTATGACCATCTTACAAAAGAAGATGTGTTAGCTGTGCTTGCCTATGCTGCCGATGCCATTTCAGGAGAGGAAATGGTTGCAGCTGCATAAATGATACTTGCAGACGAAAATACGCACACCGATCTCATAGACGCATTGCGAAAAATTCCGGCAGATGTGCTTTCGATAAAAGAAAGTTACCGCGGAATGCAGGATGAAGAGATTATCCTTCTTGCTAAAACCACCAACAGAATTATTCTCACTGAAGACAAAGATTTCGGAGAGTGGGTGTTTGCCCATAAGACAAAAGGGATAAGCGTTATTTTTTTACGTTATCATTTTACAGAAACAGCGCAAATAATTAAAATAGTTTCAGCGATACTTAAAGTCGGCACAGAAAAGTTTTATAACAAATTCACTACAATTACTACGCGAAAAATCAGAAGCAGAGAAATTTAATGCCTGCATTATCTGCTGTAACCACCAACCGATTACCGATTACTGTTCACCGATTACCATATTTCTCAGCGCCTCAATCCACTTCGGATTTTCATTCAGCGATTCCACTAATTGTAGTTTTTCTCCTCCGTGATTTTTGAAGATGTAATTGTATTCTGTTCCGATTTCATAAATGGTTTCCAGGCAATCGGCAACAAAAGCAGGGGAGAAGACAAGAATTTTTTTTATGCCTTGCTTTGCTTTTTCCTCAATCACTTTATCCGAATACGGTTTCAGCCACTTATCATCGAGGCGCGATTGAAAGGATATAGTATATTTTTCTTTCGGGATGTTTAATTTTTGAGCAAGCCGCCTTGTAGTTTCAAAACAACCTGCGCGGTAGCAGAGTTTATTGTGTTCGTTTATGGAAGAACAACACTCATTATTGATTTTGCAATGCGATGATTCTTTTGTGATTTGCCTTTCGGGCAAACCGTGATAACTGAAAATGAAGAAATCCCAAGCCCCCTCAATCCCCCGAAGGGGGAAATCAAAAACACTTTCGCCTGTTTTCCCCCCTTCGGGGGGAGGGGGGGCTATGTATTTCTTCGCAACATCCGCCATTGCCTCAATATAATTTTCATCGTCATAAAATTTCTCAATAAATTTTACGGGTGGATACTTTCCTTTCCTGATTATTCGCTTCACTTCTTCCACAGAAGATTTTGTAGAGGATGTTGCGTATTGCGGATAAAGCGGAAGGACAATTATCTCTGAAACATTTTTCTCCTTTAGATTCTTCAAGGCACTTTCAATGCTTGGACTTGCTCCGAAGGAGTCCCTTCGGGAATAGCGCATTCCGAGTTCGACAATGTATTTGTTCCCCTCTCCTGCAGGAGAGGGGTTAGGGGTGAGGCTCTTTTGAAGAAGCTCCTTTTGCTTTTTGCTGTGAACAATCAGGGGCGAACCTTCTTTCGTCCAGATGGCTTCATAAAGTTTGGCGGAATTCTTCGAACGTGTTGGAACAATAATAAAGTTCACCAGACAAAATCTTGCTATAGGGTTTATGTCAATTACAAATGGGTCGTTCAGAAACTGCTTGAGATATTTTCTAACATCCTTCACAGAAGGAGAATCAGGAGAGCCGAGATTGATAAGCAAAACACCTTTTTTCATAATAAATGCGAATGTACAAACACAATGGTTATCAGTAATCAGTTACCGGTGGATAGTAAAATACACCCTGATAACCGATTACTAATCACTGATTACCTGATGTTTTTTTCTTACGTTTGCCCTCTCCCGAAGGGACTCCTTCGGAGCTAAAATCATTTACCATGCCTACACAAATCAACTCTTACATCGCAGCCAACAAAGACCGTTTTCTCAATGAACTTCTGGATTTGCTCCGCATTCCATCTATCAGCGCAGATCCGAAATATAAAGCGGATGTTCTTCGTACTGCCGATGTCGTAAAAGAAAAATTGGTTGCCGCTGGAGCGGATAAAGTAGAAATATGTGCTACTCCCGGCTATCCGATCGTATATGGAGAAAAAATAATTAATTCATCTCTTCCAACGGTTCTTGTGTACGGACATTACGATGTTCAGCCCGCTGATCCGCTCAACTTGTGGACTTCTCCACCGTTTGAACCCGCAATCAAGAATGATAAAATCTACGCGCGCGGTTCCTGTGATGATAAAGGGCAAGTGTACATGCACGTGAAAGCATTTGAAGCGATGATGAAAACAAATTCACTCCCCTGCAATGTGAAGTTCATGATTGAAGGCGAAGAAGAAGTGGGCTCTGCTAATCTTGGAAACTTTGTAAAGGCAAATAAAGAAAAATTAAAAGCGGATGTGGTGTTGATTTCTGATACGAGCATTCTCGCAAATGATATTCCGTCTATAACGGTCGGCTTACGCGGACTTGCTTATATGGAAGTAGAAGTGACCGGACCGAACCGCGATTTGCATTCAGGAGTTTACGGAGGCGCGGTGGGAAATCCAATATCAGTTCTTGCAGAGATGATTGTTTCCATGAAAGATAAGAACGGAAAAATTACTATTCCCGGTTTTTATAAAGATGTGGAGATTGTCAGCAAAAAAGAAAGAGCCGAAATGGCAAAAGCACCCTTCAGCAAAAAAGCGTACATGAAAGATTTAGGCGTTGCAGATTTAAGAGGAGAAAAAGGATATTCTGCAACCGAACAAACTTCCATCCGTCCGACTTTAGAATTAAATGGAATCTGGGGAGGATATCAGGGCGAAGGAGCAAAAACAGTTCTTCCTTCAAAAGCGTTTGCGAAAATTTCTATGCGACTTGTTCCGCACCAGAATTCAGATAAAATCGGAAAACTTTTTGAAAAACATTTTAAGAAGATTGCTCCGAAATCGGTGAAAGTAAAAGTGACTGCGCTTCATGGCGGAGAAGGATGTGTTACTCCAACCGATTCCGTTGCCTACAAAGCTGCGAGTCAGGCAATGCAGGATACGTTTGGCAAGAAACCAATTCCGGTTCGTTCAGGCGGAAGCATTCCGATTGTTGCTCTCTTTGAAAAAGAACTCAAGATAAAAACCGTACTCATGGGATTTGGGTTGGATTCTGACAACATCCATTCTCCCGATGAGTGCTATGGTTTGTTCAATTACTTCAAAGGGATTGAGACGATTCCGCTTTTCTTTAAGTACTATGCGGAAGGAATGAAGTAGAAGCCCATCCCTAACCCTTCCCAAAGGGAAGGGAAAGTAACACATGAAAAAAATATCTATCCCTACTTTTATTTCTCTCTTCCCTTTGGGTAGAGTTGGAGTGGGGCTTCTTTTTTTATTCTTGTTTTTTTCTTCCTGTAAAGAAATTCAGCCGGTGACTATTAGCGGAGTCAGCAATGTAAAACTTATCAGTTTAACGAAAGAAGGGGTTGAATTTGATTTCGACATGAAGATTAATAACCCGAATTCGGTAAGCGTAAATGTTTTTCCTTCGTCATTTGATGCGAACGTAAATGATATTAATGCAGGACATGTGAAACTGACGAAGAAAACAAAAATAAAAGCAAAGGGCGAACACACTTCTACGTTTCATATCAAATCAGATTTTTCAAAACTTGGATTTGGAGACATCGCAAAAATTCTTCCGATGGTTTCTTCAAAAAGCGCTGCGCTCTCGTTGAAAGGAGATGTGAAAGTCGGTAAATGGTTTTACAAGAAAAAATTTCCAATCGAATTGAAGAAAACAGTTTCGCTTTCCAAGTGAAATTTTGTTTGGCTAAAGCCCCTGTTATTGTATTTATATTTGCCACGACCTTAAGGTCGTGGCTATGAATATCCACATATATTAAGGGCTTCAGCCCAATATAGAATGACAGAGAAATTTTTTTCAAATAGACTTATTCACGAATCAAGTCCGTATTTATTACAGCACGCGCGGAATCCTGTGGATTGGTTCCCGTGGAGTGATGAGGCGTTTGCTAAAGCAAAGGCAGAAAATAAATTGGTGCTTGTCAGCATTGGATATTCTGCTTGTCATTGGTGTCATGTGATGGAACACGAAAGCTTTGAAGATGAAGTTGTGGCGAAAATGATGAATGAATATTTCGTCTGCATAAAAGTTGACCGGGAAGAAAGACCGGATGTTGACAGCGTTTATATGTCTGCAGTTCAGATCATGACCGGAAGCGGTGGCTGGCCACTCAATTGTTTTACACTTCCCGATGGCAGACCGATTTACGGTGGAACTTATTTTCAAAAAGAGCAATGGATGAAAATTTTGCAGACGCTCGCAGATTATTTCAAGAACGAACCCGAAAAAGTTTTTCAATATGCAGAGGAACTTACTAGTGCTGTAAAAAAATCAGAATTGATTCCTGCATTCACGGAGAAGCCCGCATTCACAAAAGAAATTTTGAATATCTGCTATGAGAATTGGCAGAAACGTTTTGATACTATTGAAGGCGGAGCTAACCGTGTTCCGAAATTCCCGCTGCCGAATAATTATCAATTTCTTTTGAGACATTATTATTTCACAAAAGATATTTCACTTCTCAGGCACATAAATCTCACACTGGAAAAAATGGCGTATGGTGGAATCTATGACCAGATTGGCGGAGGATTCGCCCGCTACTCAACCGATGGAACATGGAAGGTTCCGCACTTTGAAAAAATGTTGTACGACAATGCGCAACTGGTTTCACTTTATTCCGAAGCATATCAGCTGACCAAGAATCCGCTTTACAAACAAACTGTTTACGAAACGCTGGAATTTGTAAAAAGAGAAATGACTTCTCCGGATGGTGCCTTTTATTCTGCACTGGATGCAGACTCTGAAGGAGAAGAAGGGAAATATTATGTGTGGACAATAGCAGAACTGCAAAGTCTTCTTGGAGATGACACAAAATTGTTTGCAGATTATTTTAATGTGAACGAGATTGGATATTGGGAAGAAGAGTATTATATCCTTCTCCGAAAACAATCTGATGAAGAAGTAGCAAAGCGATATGGCATGTCTGTTGAGGAATTTCAAAATAAAATTTCAGAACTGAAAAAGAAAGTCCTTGTTGTTCGAGAAAAAAGAATCAAACCCGGACTTGACAATAAAATTCTCGCCTCGTGGAATGCATTAATGATAAAAGGATATGCAGATGCCTATTCGGTATTTCACGAAAAGGAATTTCTGAATTCGGCTTTGAGGTGTGCAAATTATATTCTGAAAAATCTTTCAAGAGAAGATGGCGGACTATTTCATTCAAAAAACATTAATGGCTTTCTCGAAGATTACTCTTTGACCATTGAAGCATTCATTTCACTTTATCAAATAACATTTGACGAGCAATGGCTGAACAAAGCAAAGTCACTTGCTCATTACACGCTGAAACATTTTCACGATTCAAGTTCGGCAATGTTTTATTTCACTTCTGATTGGGATTCGCAACTCATCGCACGCAAAATGGAAATTCAGGATAACGTGATTCCTTCTTCTAATTCCTCGATGGCACTTTCGCTTTTTTATCTTGGAAAATATTTTGATGAGACAAATTATCTTGAGATATCTGAAAAAATGTTGAAACAAGTTCAGAATGAGATTCCCTCGTATGGCTCGGCTTATTCCAACTGGGCAATGCTGATGCTTCACTTCACTCAGCCGTTTTACGAGATTGCCATTGTTGGCAACTCTGTTGATGAAAAAAGAAAAGAGCTTTCGGAACACTTTATTCCTAATGCAATCTTTACAGGAACAAAAGCGTTGAGTAAATTATCTTTGCTTCAGGGCAAGTTTGTTGAAGGCAAAACGTTAATTTACATCTGCGAAAACAAAACATGCAAACTACCAACGGAAAATACAAGCGAAGCACTAAAGCAAATGAGAGCCCCTCTCTAACTCTCCCCCAAGGGGAGAGGACAAAATCCTTTTTACATTTTGCAGTAATTATTTTTTTACTCCCTTCCCTTTGGGAAGGGTCGGGGATGGGCCTCCATTCTCAAATCATCGCTCCTTCACCCTACGAAATTTACACAAACGAACCAAAGTTCAACCGAATTTTTATCAAGCAGAATAAAATAAAAACCATTTCTGCCAGCGTGGTAGACAAACCTGATGGAGAAATCATCCGCGACAAAGGGCTGGCTCAGGTTTTTGCGTTTGATATGGAAGGGAACATGGTTCATCAGTATTACAATGAAATCACTTCGCTGGAGAAAACTGAAATAGAAGTTCCTGCAGTGTATAACAAGCACGGAAAAGTGGTGAAGAAATCACAAACAAAAATTGACTACCAGTACCAGTACGATACGCTCGGCACGGAATTTTTTTATTCCTCCAACGGCTATCTGAAAATGAAACGCGTCTGCATTGGAAATTTTTACAACTCCACTTACTACGAATATTTTGGAGATGGATTAGTAAGCCGGCAAACGCTCTGCAAGGAAACCAACATTGCCAAGCCGGGCGAAGTATTCAAGTTGGGAGTGCAGACAATAATTTCAGATGAAAAATTTGAATATGAACAGTTAACACCCCTGCAGGTAAAAAAGAAATTCCTGAATGATGAAGGCAAGCCCTACAAGCAGGGGATTTTAAATTTCACAGACGGGAAACCAATAGATGAATCTTATGAATTTATTGTGGGCTTTATTCGCTCGGGCGTTACTTATAAGTATGACGCGCACGAAAGATTAACCGAGAAAACAATGACCGACAACTCCAGCGGAAATAATATTGAAAAAATAACTTACGATTATGATGCTGCTGGAAATGTAACTGCCGAAAAGCAATTCAAGAACGGAACACAGACCGATGAGATTGTTTACTTATACGATGATGAGAAAAAATTAATGACCTCGCAGATTGACCGCCAGTTGCAGAAAGCAAGTATTAAGATTATTAAGTACGAGTATGCTTTTTACTAGCAGGAAATTTTCTTCACTCTTCCTTCGTGCCTTCCTCCTTCAAACGGAGTGGAGAAAAAAACATCCACACATTTTTTTGCTTCGGCTTCTTCAATAAAACGTGCGGGAAGTGTGAGAATGTTTGCGTCATTGTGCTGGCGCGCTAGTTTCGCAATTTCAGAATTCCAGCAGAGCGCAGAGCGTATTCCCTGGTGTTTGTTGGCAGTCATGTTGATTCCGTTTCCGCTTCCGCACATCAGCAAACCAAAATCAACTTCTTTTTTTTCTACCGCGCTCGCTACAGGATGCGCGTAATCAGGATAGTCAACGCTTTGCTCAGAGTTCGGTCCAAAATCTTCTACTTCAAATCCCTTTCCCTGTAAATATTTTTTCAGAATCTCTTTGAGAGAAAATCCTGCGTGGTCTGCGCCCAATGCTATCTTCATTTTTTTGTGGCTGTTACTTTTGACTTTTAACTTTTGACTTTTGACTTGTTTACTCTACCCAACTCTTAAAATATTTCCCGTCATCAATTTTCACAGCGGCTTCGGTTACCATCAGCGGACGGAAGGTATCCACCATCACGGCAAGTTCAATGGTATCTTTTGCGCCAATGCTTCGCTCCATCGCTCCGGGCGCTGGTCCGTGCGGAATTCCTTTCGGGTGAAGCGTGATGTCGCCTTCCGCAATATTATTCCGGCTCATGAATTCATTGTTCGCGTAATACAAAACTTCGTCAGAGTCAATGTTGCTGTGATTGTAAGGCGCAGGAATTGATTTCGGATGATAATCATACAAGCGCGGACAGAAAGAGCAGACAACATATTTATCTGTTTCAAAAGTCTGATGAACGGGAGGTGGCTGATGCACTCTTCCCGTTATCGGCTCAAAGTTGTGAATAGAAAATCCATAGGGGAAATTATATCCATCCCATCCAATGACATCAAAGGGATGTGAAGCGTACACCACTTCGTGAATCATTCCTTCCTTTTTTATTTTCATCAGGAAACTTCCTTTCTTATCAAACGTTTCTAAATTTTTCGGTAGCTTGAAATCGCGTTCACAGAAAGGAGAATGCTCGAGCAACTGCCCGAAATGATTTCGGTAACGCTTCGGAGTATAAATCGGAGAAAAAGATTCGAGATAAAGAATTTTATTTTCCTTTGAATCGAAATCCATCTGGTAAATCATTCCACGCGGAATGATGAGATAATCTCCGTCAACAAATTTTATATTGCCGACAAACGTGCGAAGCGTTCCGGTTCCTTTATGAATGAAAAGCATTTCATCTGCATCTGCATTCTTGTAAAAATAATTCCGGAAAGATTTTCTTGGCGCTGCGAGTCCGAGATACACATCGCTGTTCACAAGAAGAGGAGTTCTGCTTTCAAGAAAATCATCCGCAGGTTCTACATTAAAGCCGATGAGTTTCATCGCTTTGATATTTTTTTTCACGGCTATCTTCGGTTCTACGCTGTATGACTTCACAATTTCTTTCACCATCGTTGGGCGGTGAACGTGATATAATAAAGAAGACATTCCTGAAAATCCTTCCGTGCCGAACAATTGTTCGTAATAGAACGGATGATTTTTTGTTCCCTTAGGGTTGGTGAATTGCACGTGACGCTTCTGAGGAATTTTTCCGAGTTTATGATAGATAGGCATGGAAGAAAGTTATGATTGGGGGTTAAGGTTAAAATTCATCGTACGAATTTATGTATTCTTTGCCAACTGCTGACTGCAATTGTCTATTGCATTTCTTTCTCCACCCAATCGCCCCCTTCTTTGATGAGTGAGATAAGTTCATCCACCGCAGTTTCACTGGAAATATTTCTTTTCACCACTTCTTTTCCTTTGTAGAGTGTGATTTTTCCAACTCCTGTTCCCACATAGCCGTAATCCGCGTCCGCCATTTCACCAGGACCGTTCACGATGCAACCCATGATTCCAATTTTTACTCCTTTGAGGTGAGAAGTGCGCGCGCGAATTTTTCCGGTGGTTTCCTGCAAGTCAAATAAAGTTCTTCCGCAACTCGGACAGGAAATGTATTCTGTCTTGGAAATCCGTGTGCGAGTTGCCTGAAGAATTCCAAATCCGGTTGAGTTAATGATTTGTGGTGAAGCGCAATTCTTCTGCTTAATCCAGATTCCATCTCCGAAGCCGTCAAGCAATAATCCGCCTAAGTCAGTTGAAGAATACAATTGAAATTTATCCTCGGATAAATCCTTATAGCTTCTTTTTATGATGACAGGAATTTTATAATTGGCGAGTTCAAAAAACATTCTGCGTTGTTCAGCCATTCCATGTTCGTTCATCGTATCGAAAATCAAAACTACCGTTGAATCCAATTTGTCTTTTGAGAATTTTGAGCTCAGCAAAGTATCAATGTCAACCACTACAAAATTCAGTTCCTTTGATTTTTCTTTAGCCGAAAAATATTCACTTCCACAAAAAAGAGGATACGCGCGCGTTTTGTTTTTGAGTTTGGCAAAAGCCTGAGAATTATAAATCAACCCAAGCGTTCCGGGAATTTCAAAATCAATCTCGTTATCACCTAAATAAATGTAATCGCAGGCTTGGTCAGTCAAATTCCATTTATCAAGCGGAACAGAATAATTATATCCTACGGCAAATAAGTTCGCAGGAGTAATTCTCCCCTCTCCTTCAGGAGAGGGGCTGGGAGTGAGGTCAGAAAAATCTGCAATCACTCTCGGAACATTATGTCCGCCAATGTTTGAAACTGATTTTGTTTCTCTTCTTGAATATTCAAATGGATTATACTTGAGGCTTGAAACACTTGAAATTGCTTTATGATTTTTTCTGTTTGAATATCTCTCCACTAAATTTTTCGCCACAGGAATTTCAAATTCGGGTTCTTCTGTAAGTGAAACTCGGATGGTGTCTCCCAATCCATCTTCCAATAAAGTTCCAATTCCTACCGCGGATTTTATTCTTCCGTCTTCACCATCGCCTGCTTCAGTAACGCCAAGATGAAGCGGATAATTTCTATCTGTCTCTAACATTTTGTGAACGAGCAAACGATACGCCTGCACCATCACCTGCGTATTGCTGGCTTTCATGGAGAGAATGATCTCAAAATATTTTTCTTCTTCACAGATTCTCAGAAACTCCATTGCACTTTCCACCATACCAAGCGGAGTGTCACCATAGCGAGAAAGAATTCTATCCGAAAGCGAACCGTGATTGGTTCCGATTCGCATAGCCGTTCCGTTCTCTTTGCAGATTTTTACCAGAGGAGTAAATCGTTCTCGGATTCTTTCTAGCTCTTCATCATAACTCTTATCGGTGTATTCAATGTGTTCAAACTTTTTCCGGTCAGCATAGTTACCCGGGTTCACGCGAACCTTCTCAACAATTCTTGCTGCGTGTTCTGCGGCATTGGGTGTGAAGTGAATATCAGCGCAAATAGGAGTTTTGTATCCACGCTTGCGCAGTTCATTTTTTATTTGTTCAAGATTTTTTGCTTCATTCAGACTGGGTGCTGTGATTCGAACCAACTCGCATCCTGCCTGAATCATTCGAATGCTTTGCTCAACCGTAGCAATTGTATTCATCGTATCAGTCGTAGTCATGGACTGAATGCGGATGGGATTATTTCTTCCGATTCCTAAATCACCGACTTTAACTTCGCGTGTTTTGAAACGGGAATATTCAAAAAGAGAATTGCAATAAACTTCGGGAGATATTTTTATAATGTCATGCACGCTGAATTTTTTTCAGGACGAATTTACGGAAAAGCAGGAGAAGAGGAGAGAAAGAAAACCTAGTCTGTCTTCACGAATTTTGAAACAACCCGTTGCTTATTTGGCAAGAGAATGTCAAGGAAATAAATTCCGCTGTTAAGGTCAGCGACATTCAGCTTGATTCGGATTTTACTTTCCTGAGAGGGGGTAACGATTCCGATTATTCTTCCGGTTACATCTTCAATGAAAATTTTCTTAGGAAGAACATTTTCCGGGGACTCAATCGTGATAAAATCTTTTGCTAGTGTGGGATAAATCGTAAAAGAGGGAGAAAGTTTGTTTTCATGAATACCTGCGCCTGTCCCACATAAATATACTAAGTCTTGTATTGAATCTGCCTGGGCCTTGTTATTTCCAGAAGACCAAACTACTACAATATTATTTCCTCCGGTAAAATTTGTAGAATCAAAATTAATAACACATCCCTGCTGAACAGAGTCGTTCGGCTGTAAAGTTATCTGCTGAATAAAACAAAATTGAATAGGCGTAAAATTAGTTTGTGCCGTGCCGATCCAAAAAAATATTGAGCCCGAATAAGATGCCGTATCAATATTTTTCATGGTGACATAAACAGAATCACTGTATCCAACGCAGGAACTGTCAGGGAAAATAAGCGCTGTTGTGCTCATGGTCCCCTGTTGAGAGTGCGCGGAAGAAAGCGAAAAGCAAAAAATTCCGCAGACGAAAAATTTGATAAATGATTTCATGGTTCTGTGATTATCTAAAATAAAGGTATCACAAAGAGAGCACAATACTATACTTAAATTCAAATTTTCTTGCCCGTTCAAAATGACTACATTTGTTACGCTATTATGGATATTCTAAATCAAATCATACTTAACCTTAACAAGGAAGACCTGCGCTTTTATAAGTTGTTCAGCGCGCGCCACGATATGGGAGATGGAAGAAAGGATTTGCTCTTGCTTGATTATATCCGCGATTCAGAAGATGAATATAACGATGAAGCAGTTTTCAAAAAATTGTATGGTGGAAAAGATAAGAATGCTTTGTATTCTCTGAAGAACCGTTTAATTCATGACGTAGCGCGTTCGCTTACCGTTCAGTATTGTTATAAGGACGAAAACTTATACATCCATCATCTGCTTTTCCTTGTGCGATTGTATTTCATGCGAAACCAATTTTGGATAGCAAAACATTTTTTAAACAAAGCAGAGAAAGAAGCAAAGCAGATTGAAAACTATGAGTTGCTGGATATTATTTATGGCGAGTATATAAAGTTATCGCATGAGCTTTTGGATATTAACCCTGAAGAATATATTCATAAAAGAGAGGAGGCAAGGAAATTTTCTGAGAGCATACTGGAGGTGGATAATATTCTGGCAGTTGTTTATTACCGACTGAAAACATCACAGAACTTTTTAGAGAAAGAAAACCCTATTCTCAAACTTTTGGAGAAAACAGTAGATGCTTTTTCAAAAAATAAAAATGTGAAAAGAAGTCCTAAGTTGAGGTTCCGGATTTATTCTGCAGTTACCCAGATTCTTCTTCAGCGTCATGAATACGAAGCGCTGGAAAAATATTTATTGAACACCTACAAAGAGTTTTTGAAAGACAAGCTTTTTCAGAAAGACAATCACAATACGAAATTGCAGATACTTCATTACATGGTGAACGCTTCCTTTAAGAATAAAAAGTACGAAGAATCGCTAAAACATGCAGGGGAAATGCATGGTGCAATGAAAGAATACAATAAATTACTCTATGATAAATTTATTTTCTTCTATTATAATTCTCTTGTCATAAATTATTCTTTACTGAATAAAGACAAAGCCATTTCCATTCTTGATGAACTGATTTCCAAGCAAACGCTAAAAAGCCAGCCGTTCTACGAATTATTTATTTATCTGAATCTTGCAATACTTTGGTTTGAGAAGGGAGAGTTCCATAATTCCATCCGAAGTTTAAACAAACTCTATGTTCATGCAGAATTTAAAAATGCGGATGTAGCGCTTCGTTTCAAAATAGCCGTTGCCGAACTTATTATCCGCTACGAGCTTTTGGATTTTGATTTCCTTGAAAACAAAATCAAACAGGTGAAAAAACATTTTAAAGGAATGCTTTCGAAACCCGAACAGGAACGAGAAAAAGAGTTTTTATCCATCCTCAACCGAATGATTTCTGTGCCAGAACTCACTAGAGACAAGAAATTACTCTCCAGAATTCAAAAGTTCTCTTCCTCCAGAATTGTTTTGGACGACACAGAAGTAATCAACTATTCCGCTTGGCTTAAGGGCAAAATCAAGAAGGGTTAATGCTTCTGAACGGGCAAGAAACCTGACTTTTTGGACTTCTATTTAATCTCAATTCTCTTCATCTTTGTGTTATCAAACGCCATGAAAGGCAAAACATTAATTAAAAAAAACAAAATGAAAACAAAACAACTCTTTCAATCGCTACTCCTCGCAACAGGAATATTGAGTGCACAATTTCTGCATGCTCAAAATCCCTGTCAGGCAGGATTCACATTTTCGGTCACAAATAATGTGGTCACGTTCACCAACACATCCACAGGAGCCAACATGCCTTCGTACTCGTGGAATTTCGGAGACGGCAATTATGACTGGCAGGCAAATCCCATTCATACGTATATGTATAATGGAACATATATGGTTTGTCTCACCATGTGGGACAGTTTGCCTCCCTATTGCCAGAGCACTTATTGTGATACAGTTGTAATTACCAACGCACCTCCTGCTCCCTGCAGTGCAAACTTTTCTTATGTATTTCAGGGTAATACATTTTATTTCAGCGATGCTTCCACAGGCGGACCTTTTATTTTATGGAACTGGAATTTCGGAGATGGAAATAATTCCTCGCTTCAAAATCCTTCGCACATGTATGCAAATGCCGGAACATATACCGTTTGCCTCACGGTTGTTTCCCAAACGGACACTTGTTCTTATTGCGATACGATTGGATATTATCCATGCAATGCACAGGCATCATTTACCTTTAATAGTGCAAACGATCCCACAGTTTCCTTCACGAGTACTTGTTCCGGAGCATCCAATCCTTACTACTCCTGGAATTTTGGTGATGGAAGTTATTCCAGCTCACCCAATCCGATTCACATCTATTCTTACAGCGGAACCTATATAGTCTGCCTTTCTTATGGAGACACGCTGAATCAAAATTGTTCGGCTTATTTCTGCGACACTATAGTAATTACCAATGCACCTCCACCTCCTCCGCCACCGGTTCTTCCCTGCGATTCAAGTTTTACTATGTATCCCGATACATCTGGAAGCGGATGGGTTTGGTTTTATTCTAACGGAAACAACAATGTTTCTTGCTCGTGGGATTTTGGTGACGGAAATTTCGGAACGGGATGTTCGCAGGTTGCGCATCAATACTCTGTGACCGGCTGGTACAATGTCTGCCTCACTGTTATTACTGCAAACGGAGATACCTGCTCCAACTGCGACAGCGTATATGTTCTGCGCACAGGTTCGGGCATTCATGAACAGGATGGAAATGTGTTCGGAATAAAAAATTATCCGAACCCTTTCAGTAATTCGACAACCATTTTTTATTCTTTGAAAGAAAAAGCAGATGTGAATATTTCTGTTTTCAATCATGTGGGAATGAAAGTTGTGGAACTGGAAAACCGAAACAAAGAAGCAGGAGCACATCAACTCGAATGGAATGCTGAGAATCTTACTTCCGGAGTTTATTTCCTGGAAATAAGATCTGGCGGGAACGTTCTCTCAAGAAAAATGATTTTGATAAAGTAGGTTAACCACCATCTCCCCATGACAAAGGGCTGTCGAAAGAAAATTCTTCAGCCCTTTTCATTTTATATACCGTTTGATATACGCATCCGCGCACACAACTGCAAGAATGATTGCAGCGCCAAAGTAAAATGTGGGAGACATATGTTCGGTGTCGCTGAAAATGAAAAACGCGAAAAGGATTCCGTAAATAGTTTCAAGATTCAGCGTGAGCGACATGGTGTAGGGACTAATGTTTTTCAGAATTGCCACGCCAATGATGAACGGAATGGTGGTGCAGAATACCGCGAATACAATCATATAGAACCAATCCGTTGAGCTGATATTGAAAAAAGTTGCAGTCTGCGGTTCCATCGCGAAAAGAAAAACAGAAATGCAAGCCCAGCATCCAATCATTTCGTAAACAGAAATCATTTCTGCTTTGAGCCCTCTGCGGCTCATGATGCTGTTCACAACCGCCATGAACGAGGATGTAAGCGCTGCACCAATACCGAGCATAATTCCCCAGAAATATTTTGTTTCCACATTAAAAATCATCAGAAGCACTCCAATCACTATAAGTCCGAAAAGAATTTCATAAAACAAAATTTTTCGTTTGTAAAACAGAGGTTCAATCAGAGAAGTGAAAAGAGTTCCGGTGGAAAAGCAGGCAAGCGTTACAGAAACATTGCTTGCTTTCACGGCTCCATAAAAGCAAATCCAGTGCAATCCTACCAACAACCCAATCGCCAGTAATTGTAAAATAGTTTTTCCGGATGGAAGAAGCGAAGTTTTTTTATAAAAAGCATAACCAAGAATTCCGGCAAACGCAATGATGACACGAATCCAGATCATCTGCAGTGTGGGTAGCGTGATGATTTTTCCAAGCACTGCAGTCCATCCCCATAAAAAAACAATCAAGTGAAGAAGAAGAAGACTGCGGGTGTTTTGCGTCACAAAAAATAATTAGGAGTCAAAGATATTCGTATTCATTCAGGCGAATAGGTATTAATAATTAACGATGAATTTGTTTCTCCCGCACCACATCTGCAAACGGGCGGTTCACAATCTTGCTTTCAAGCCATGAAATAATGTCAAAGAATTTATATATGTGAGTATCTTTTGTATGCGATAGAAACTCTTTGAATTTTTTGAATTCCATTAATGTTTCCTTGTCAGAATTTGTTTTGACTAGTTTTCTGCAAAGCGAAATAATATACTTCTCCATATTATTAATTTTTTCTTTCTTTTTCAGAAACCGGTAAAATGCCTGCAGGGAATAGGGAAGCACGTCATAATTTTTTGATTCGTAATGTGCAATCAGTGTCAGAAGATAATATCCGTATTGAAGTTCTGGGTGTTTTGAGAGATCATATTCGGTTTTCAGTTTATTAAAAAAGAACACACATTTTTTATAATTCCCTAAATAGAAATTCGAAATAGCAACATTCGCCAGAAGGATTGCCCTGTCGTGAAGATTGATGTCTTTTTTATAAGTGTCTATGTCTTTTAGAATTTCCGGAAGTTGTTTCTCCATTGTCTGTAGGTTTCCTGTTTCACGGAAATAATACAAACAGCAATTGTTGTAGGTGTAATACAGCGCTCCTTTTTGTGAATGTGTTTTTGCGAAGTGAGAAACACTCTCAAACTTCTTTAATACAAGATTTGCTTCATCGTGTTTTTTTCGTTCCATCGTTATCACGAAAAAATTGTTCAGCAGAATAAAATAGGGTTTGCAGTCTTTTTTCATGCCTAAGGGATGTGTGAAATTATGTTCAATCCCTTTTTGAGCAAAGCCGCTGACTTTGTCTAGATTTCCTTTTAAATACCAAAAAAACATATTTGCCTCCAGCGCCCTTTGTTTCCCCTTGAAGGTATTTGTGTTTTCTGCTTTTATGAATTCGAGATTCCGGATGGCTGTTTCTGCTTCTTTCACATATTTATTATTCCGCGTCCTGAAATAATGATAATAGAGGTTCAGAATTTTCAGGAAAGTATAATTGCAGATAAAACTTTCATTCGTTCTCAACAAAACTTCTTTTATCTCGTGGTGCATTCTCTCCGCATAGGCGAGATCATATTTTTCAATATAGATATTTAATTCCCAGGAAGAAATTATTTCAAGAAGTGCATGATAAATCTCTTCTTCGTATGCAACTTTTTTAGCTTTACGTATTAATTTTTTTGATTGCGCATACAGCCCTTTTTTCTGAAGCAGTTCTATTTGCTGAATCAGGGTTCTGATGCGGGCATGAGGGCTCATATCGCTGTGAAAATTCGCAAGCGCATCCATAAGCCGCGCATGCAAATAATTTTTCGCAACAGGAAAGTATTTAGCAAAGCTGTGATTTTTCAACCCTGACTGGAGTTTGGATTCATCATATTCTTTTTGTCTGTCAATGGCAGTAAAGAGGTGCAGATAATTTTTATTTACTGAAGAATGAAGGTTTGCGTATTTGTTAAAATGTATTCTTTCCCCTTTGTCCAGAGATTTAATAAGTTCAAAGAGGTCTTTTGAAGGAATCATCAGTTTTTAATAATGATTCAAAAATAAGAAAACAAGAACAACGACATAAATAAAAGGAGATTAAATATTAATTTACTTAAATTATATTTATTTCATAGTAAAAATATAGCAATAAAATCATTTAAGTAATGATAATATTTTTTATCACAAAGTACAGAAGCAGTATAATTCCAAATAAATTAATATTTATCTTTTTAATAATACATTTATTATTATTTGGATTATACAATATAGTTGCTCAGATTTGTACTATAAATAACTAATGAGACTAATAATAACTTTCACGCTGGCGATATTTCACCTCGCTTTAATTGGGCAAACCTGGGTTCAGAAAGCTTCTTTGCCTGCCAATGGGCGATTAGCAGCAGTTGCATTTCCCATTGGTAATAAAGGATATATTGGTGCCGGAAATACTTATAGTGGCTATACAGATGACTTTTGGGAATATGATCCAGCCACAGACAGTTGGACTCAGAAAGCAAACTTTTTAGGAGGTCCCCGAAACTTCGCGCTTGGTTTTTCCATTGGCGTAAGGGGCTATTTTGGCTGCGGAACAAACGGAATGTTTCAAAACGATTTTTGGGAATATGATCCCGTTGCAAATACCTGGACACAAAAGGCAAACATGGGAGGCGTTATCCGGGCAACTGCTTCAGGTTTTTCAGTAGGAGGATATGGTTACATAGGTACAGGTTTTGACTGGAATGCAAACTGCCTTGCCGATTTTTGGCGATACGACCCTGCAAATAATACATGGACACAAATGGGAAATTTTTCAGGCGGAAAGCGTATTGATGTTGACCGCGCCACTTTTGTCATAGGAAATAAAGCGTATTGGGGAACAGGATGGGATCAAGCCACTGGCGTGAAATACAATGACTGGTGGGAATATAATTCTACAACAGATACGTGGTCGCAAAAGGCAAACATTCCCACACTTGGGCGTTGGGGCGCAATCGGTTTTTCAATTTGCAACAAAGGATTTGTTGGAATGGGAATCTACAATGGCACCAGTGTGCCATACACAGATTTCTGGCAGTATGATCCAACCACAAATTTCTGGACATTCGCCACATCTTTTCCCATGCCGGGCAGAACAGATGCTTCTGTTATTGTGCTGAACAATAAAGCATATATTGGAACTGGCATGGATACTTCTTTGACTTTAGTCAACGGGCAGTGGGAGTGGACGCTTTATAATGACTGGTGGGAATTCAGCATGGGCGCATCTGTTTCTGTAACTGCAATTCCTGATACAATTTGCCTCGGAAGCAGCACTACTATTATCGCAACAGGAGGAAGCAGTTACAGCTGGAATACTGGCGCAACTACTTCATCCATTGTTGTTTCGCCAACCGCTACGACATCTTATTCTGCAATTGATCCGACAAGTTCCTGCGCCTCTGCAGGAAATATTACGGTAGTTGTTCTGCAATCATCAGCGGCAACTATTTCAGGAAGCACAAGTATCTGTTCGGGGCAATCCGCTACGCTTACTGCATCAGGAGGAGGAACATATTCATGGATTCCGGGAGGACAAACCACTTCATCTGTTATCGTAACTCCAACTGTTACCACTACCTATTCTGCTGTCGTTGCAAATAGCTGTGGAACAACTACCGTTTCAGCTACTGTAACAATTTCATCAGGAGTTGTTGCCATTGTAAGCGGAAATACTTCATTGTGTTCCGGACAAAGCGCCACGCTCAACGCTTCGGGAGGAAATAACTACAGTTGGAATACTGGCGCAACTTCATCGTTCATTGTTGTTACTCCAACTGCCAGTACATCATATTCTGTTTCCGTGTCATCCGGTTTGTGTTCGGATGATACCAGTATATTGGTTACAGTTTCTCCTATGCCCGTGGTGTCGGCAGGCAATGCAAGCATCTGTATCGGTGATGCTGCTACGCTCATTGCTTCAGGTGGTGGAACCTATTCATGGATTCCCGGAGGGCAGACAACTTCATCTATTATTGTCTCTCCAACTTCAAGCACTGCTTATAATGTAGTGGTTGCAAACGGCTGCGGAACAACTACGGTTTCTGCAACGGTATCAATTGTTGCTGCTATTACGGCATCCGTGAGCGGGAGCACATTATTATGCATCGGACAAACTACCACGCTGACCGCATCGGGTGGAAATATTTTCAGTTGGAACACAGGGATGACAACATCTTCCATTGTTGTTACTCCATCTTCCAATACTTCTTATTCTGTTTCTGTCTCGTCAGGTTCTTGCGCGGATGATACGAGTATATCAGTTACAGTTTCTCCTCCTCCTTCTGCATCGGCAAGCAGCGCAACAATCTGCAGCGGAGATGTTGCAACACTCACTGCATCTGGCGGAGGAAATTATTTGTGGAGCAATGGCGCAACCACTTCTTCCATTGCCGCTTCTGTAGCTGGAAATTATTCTGTGGTTGTTTCGATAGGGAATTGTTCCGATACTACTTCAGCGAACTTAACAGTAAATCCAAATCCAATTGTTAATGCAGGAAGCAATGCAACCATCACACAGGGCGCTTCAACTACGCTCAGCGTGACAGGTGGCGGAGCATATAATTGGAATAATGGAAGCACGGACGCAGCAATAACTGTTTCTCCAAATGTAACTACCATGTATTGCGTTACAGTCACCAATGCGAACGGATGCGTTGATTCTGCCTGTATTTCAGTTTTCGTAATTATTCCGATTGAGCCGCTTGATTGTTCCACTTCATCCACCGGGGAACTTTTTCTGCCGAATGCCTTTTCACCAAATGGAGATGGAGAGAATGATGTAATAAAAATCTTTTACGGAAATTATACTTGCATAAAAACATTCCGGCTTTTGATTTACAACCGCTGGGGAGAAAAAGTTTTTGAAACCTTCGACCCTGTTTCAGAATGGGATGGTTCTTATCGGGGACAAACAGAAGGAAGTTTTGTGTTTGCGTATTATATGAAAGCCACTTTGACAAGCGGAGAAGAAGTAATAAAAAAAGGGAATATCAGTTTAATAAAATAAAAAATGAAAAACATTCTCTTCACATCAGCAATTTCTTTTCTGCTCTTCTTCGGAAAATCTGACAATAGTTTTTCCCAAACAATCGCAGCAGGCAGAGGGCACACGCTCGCACTCTGTTCAGATAATTCCGTACAGGCATGGGGAAACAGCTGGTTCGGTCAGGTAGGGGATGACACTATCATAGACAGATGGTCTCCGGTAGATGTAATGAGCCCCGCCAATTATGGAATTACAGCACTTGCGGCAGGATGGTCTCATTCGCTTGCTCTGAAAAATAACGGCACGCTTCTCACATGGGGAAATAATCAATACGGTCAGTTGGGCGATAATACAATCACAGACCGATGGACTCCGGTATTTGTTCACGGACAAAATGATATAGGATTGTTAAGCGGAATTGTCGCAATTGCAGGAGGATACGGACATTCCATCGCACTTAAAAATGACGGTACCGTGTGGACATGGGGAAGAAATGATTACGGGCAGTTAGGCGATAACACACTTAACTCAAGTTATGTTCCGGTTCAGGTACATGGTCCTGCTGATGTGGGATTTTTATCCGGCATCATTGCAGTTACTGCCGGCTGGTATCATTGCCTTGCTTTGAAAAATGACGGCACCGTTTGGTCATGGGGATGGAATGATAACGGACAGTTAGGCGACAGTACAAAAATCAGCAAATCAGTTCCTGTTCAAATTGTAGGCGCTGGCAACATGGGATTTTTATCCGGCATTATCGGCATTGCAGCAGGAAGAGTAAATTCTTTTGCTTTGAAAAATGACGGCACGGTGTGGTCTCTCGGATGGAATAATTACGGGCAGTTAGGAGATAATACGCTGAATGAACAATGGGTTCCTGTGCAAATGCATGGTGCAGGAAATATCGGTTTCTTAACAGGCATTACAAAAATTGCTTCAGGCAGATCTCACTTTCTCGCTCTGAAAAATGACGGCACCGTGTGGGCTTGCGGATGGAATACATACGGGCAATTAGGCGATAACTCCATGACAGACGGAATCACACCGGTTCAGGTGCGCGGACCTGGCAATGCAGGGTTTCTCACAGGCATTACAGAAATTATTGGCGGAGGAATCCATTCCTTTGCTGTGAAGAATGACGGAACACGCTGGATATGGGGAGATAATACCTATGGTCAAATAGGAGATAATTCCACTACAAAAAGATTAACCCCTGTTCAGCCGGCAGGACTTTGTTCATCTTCAACAACAGATGTTTCACAAACACAGGAAAATAATTGGGAACTGTTTTTCAATAATCTTGTGACAGGCGAAGAATTGCAGGGAACATTATTTCTTTCTGAAGACACAAAACTACGCATCGAAATTCTTGATCTGAACGGAAGAAGAATAAAAGAAGAAAGCATTCAGGGAATACGCGGCATAAACAAGTTGAATATTGATTTGGCACATGCAGCATCAGGAATTTATTTATTAAGAATTTCGGGTGCGGAAAAACAAGTAATAGTTAAATTTGTAAAAGCATCAGCAAAATGAGAACAAAGATTTTTTTAATTGCTTTATTTTATTTGATCACAGCAATTTACTGCTGGAATTGCTTGTCAGCACAATCCCTGTCAGGCGGGTATTACCATTCCATAGCAAAATGCACCAATAATTCAGTGATGGCTTGGGGGAGTGGCGGCATTTTTGGAGGCGCTCCATTAGGAAATAACTCAAATGCAAACCAGCCGTCACCTGTTTCTGTGCACGGTCCTCTCGATGCAGGATTCCTCAGCAGCATGATAGCCGTTGGAGCCGGAAGTTATCATTCACTCGCTGTGAAGAATGATAACACTGTATGGGCTTGGGGGTTTAATTCAAGAGGCGAGTTAGGAGACAATACACAAACCGATGCTATGTATCCTGTACAAGTAGTAGCAGGTGCATCCGGCTGCGGTACTTATTTGTGCAACATCACGGCTGTTTACGGTGGAGATTCTCATACTATTGCTCTGAAGAATGATAACACCGTATGGGCATGGGGAGATAATGGAACTGCAGGCAAATTAGGAATTAATAATACAACTGCTGGCTCAATGAGTAAAACTCCTGTGCAGGTACTTGGTCCGGGTGGTGCTGGCACGCTCACCAACATAACCGCAATTTCCGCTGGAGGATACCACTCTATCGCACTTAAAAATGATTTAACGGTATGGACATGGGGGAATAATTCGAATGGGCAACTGGGAGATAACTCTTCCACCGCCAGACCCGCACCTGTTCAGGTAGTGGGCGCAGGCGGCTCAGGCACTCTTACAAACATTATTGCTGTTGCAGGAGGATACTGGCATTCTCTTGCATTAATGAATGACGGAACTGTTTGGGCATGGGGTGCAAATTTCTTTGGTGAATTAGGCAACGGCACCACAGGAGGTACAAGTATTTTTCCTGTTCAGGTCAGCGGATTAACAAACATTATTGCTATAGAAGCCGGAGAAGGATTCTCGCTTGCTTTGAAAAGCGATAATACCGTATGGGCATGGGGAGATAATTCCAATGGAGCATTAGGGGATAATAATTCACCCACTAATAGTAACGTTCCGGTAAAAGTGAAAGATGCAAGCGGTGGTCCTGGATTTCTCACAGGCATTATCGCGCTTGGTGCCGGAGGATTTCATGCCATGGCTTTAAAAAATGATCAAACAGTATGGGATTGGGGATATGGTGGCAATGGCCAATTAGGAAATAATAATACTGCATCAAGCCCTTATCCCGTTCAGGCGGGAAGCGGAGGAGGTCCTACATTATGCAATGTTACCCTTTTGCCGGTCGAACTGATTTCTTTCTCCGGGCAAACTGAAAACAATGCAGTAAAACTTTTCTGGTCAACCGCCACTGAAATCAACAACGATTACTTTGCTATTGAGCACAGTGCCGATGGAAAAATATTTTCTGAAATCGGAAAAATAAACGGATCGGGCAATTCAAGCACGATTCGTAATTATGAATTTGCTGATGAATCACCCGCGCTGCAGAATTATTACCGGTTGTCGCAAACTGATTTCAACGGGCAGCGTCAGGAACTTGGAATTATTTCGGTTAAACTTTCAAACGCACACAACGTGTTGTCGCTGATTGTTCAGTCAAACCCTGTTTCCGAAAATAATTTATCGCTCAATATTTTTTCTCCCGTGGCGGAAGAAATAGTTTTAAGCATTACGGATTTGGAAGGAAGAGTAATCCATGCAGAAAAAAACTTCGTGAAGAAAAAAGAAAATGTATTTATAACCATTGATATGAGCGATGTTTCAAAAGGCGTTTACTTCATCAATGCCACAGGCAAATACGCTTCTGTTAATCAGAAATTTATTCTTCTGAACAGGGAGTAAACCCTGCAGAATTCTTTATCCAACAGGGTAAAATCTCCTTATTTACCTATGCATATGTTTTTATATTTGCGATTCTAAAACAGAAAAGCAAAAATGTCTTCCTCACATGCCCCTTCGGGGTTCACATCGCGACATCTTGGTCCAAGGGATAAAGATGTAAAAACCATGCTCGGAAAAATCAGAGCAAGTTCTCTTGATGAATTAATCAGCCAGACAATCCCTTCCAGCATACGATTGAAAAAACCGCTGAACCTTCCCGATGGCATGAGCGAGTTTGAATATCTGAAAGAACTCAAAGTAACTGCTTCACGGAACAAAATTTTCAAATCATATATCGGACAGGGATATTACAACTGCATTATTCCTCCCGTAACGCAAAGAAATGTTTTGGAAAATCCGGGTTGGTACACCGCATACACTCCGTATCAGGCAGAAATTTCACAGGGAAGACTGGAAGCGCTTCTGAATTTTCAAACCATGGTAATTGACTTAACAGGATTGCCCATTGCAAATGCCTCTCTGTTAGATGAAGGAACCGCTGCAGCCGAAGCAATGATTCTTTTTTACAATTCTCGTCCGAAAAATTCAGGCGCAAAAACTTTTTTTGTTTCAGAAAAATGTTTTACTCAAACGATTGAAGTAGTGAAGACAAGGGCATTGCCTCTTGGAATAGAAGTGAAAGTAGGCGATCATTTGTCTTTCTCCCCTTCAGGGGCGGGGGCTTTCGGTGCTCTCATTCAATATCCTGATACCAACGGAAATGTAAATGACTATAAAGATTTCGTAAACAAGATTCATTCTGCAAATGGTTTTGTAGCCGTTGCAACTGATCTGATGGCGCTTACTTTGCTGATTCCTCCGGGAGAATGGGGAGCCGATGTGGTGCTCGGAAATTCTCAGCGATTCGGAGTGCCGATGGGATATGGCGGACCGCACGCAGCATTCTTCGCCACAAAAGAAGATTTTAAACGCTCTTTGCCGGGAAGAATTATTGGCGTATCAGTTGATTCATCCGGAAATCCTGCATTGAGAATGGCTTTGCAAACGCGTGAGCAGCACATCCGTAGAGAAAAAGCAACATCGAATATTTGTACAGCGCAAGCACTTCTTGCAATTATGTCAAGTATGTATGGCGTTTATCACGGACCGGCAGGAGTAAAATCTATTTCAGAAAAAATTCATCACCTCGCCTGCGGAATTTCCGAGCAATTGGAAAAATTGGGATTGACATTAAACAACAAAATCTTTTTCGATACTGTTGCTGTTGCCATTTCTGACAAAATCCTTCTGCAAAAAATTAGAACGCTGGCAGAAGCGCGTCAAATGAATTTTAATTATTCCCCTTTAGGGGTAGGGGTGTCTGTTGATGAAACCACTACAGGAAAAGACGCGAAAGAAATTGTAGAAGTTTTTGCTGAAGCGCTCGGGAAAAATATTTCTGTTCCATCGCTGAACGGAGAAACAAATAAAAGCATAATAAAGAATTCTTCTTTCGCTCGACAGTCATCGTATATGACTCATCCTGTTTTCAACACCTATCATTCGGAAACAGAAATGATGCGCTACATAAAAAGATTAGAGAATAAAGATCTGTCGCTTACGCATTCCATGATTTCTCTCGGCTCATGCACAATGAAATTAAATGCCGCTGCGGAATTATTTCCCATCACATGGTCCGAGTTTGCCAACATTCATCCGTTCGTGCCCGCAGAACAGGCAGAAGGATATAAAATTGTTATCAGCGAACTGGAGAAATTTCTCTGCGAGATAACCGGATTTTCAGCTGTATCATTTCAGCCGAACAGCGGTGCTTCGGGCGAATATGCCGGCTTGCTGGTGATTCAGGCATATCATCAAAGCAAAGGAGCTGCGCACAGAAAAGTTGTTTTGATTCCTTCCTCCGCTCACGGAACAAATCCTGCGAGTGCTGCCATGGCGGGAATGGAAATTGTGATTGTGAAATGCGATGCGAACGGAAATGTGGACGTAAATGATTTGAAGGAGAAAGCAGAAAAACACAAAGCAAATCTTTCCTGCCTCATGGTGACCTATCCCTCTACGCACGGAGTTTTTGAAGAAGCAATTACAGAAATTACAAAAACTATTCACGATAATGGCGGACAAGTATATATGGATGGCGCAAACATGAACGCGCAGGTAGGATTAACAAGTCCTGCAACAATAGGAGCGGACGTTTGTCATCTGAATCTTCATAAAACATTTGCAATTCCTCACGGAGGAGGCGGTCCGGGTGTTGGACCGATAGGGGTAGCGGCACATCTTGTTCCACACTTGCCAACCTCAAGCCCCCTCCCAACCTCCCCCGTTAGGGGAGGTGAAAATTCTCCCTCCCCAATGGGGAGGGCTGGGGTGGGGCTTGTTTCCTCCGCACCCTTCGGCAGCGCGCTCATTCTTCTGATTTCTTATGGATATATTAAGATGCTCGGCAAACAAGGAGTAACGGATGCAACGCGTTACGCAATCCTGAATGCCAACTACATGAAGGATATTCTGAAAGATCATTATCCCATCTTATATATAGGCAAGAACGGGAGGGTGGCGCACGAAATGATTTTAGATTGTGCAGCTATAAAACGCGCATCGGGAATTGAAGTGGGCGACATTGCCAAACGATTAATGGACTACGGTTTTCACGCGCCTACCGTTGCGTTTCCTGTGCACGATACTTTAATGGTGGAGCCCGCCGAAAGCGAATCAAAAGAAGAACTGGATAAATTCTGCGATGCGATGATTTCCATCAGGAAGGAAATACAAGAAGTGGCAGCGGCAGTTGGCAGCGGCAGTCAACAACAAATTGCAGATAATGTTCTGAAAAATGCCCCGCACACTGCAAAAGTTTTAATTGCGGATGATTGGAAACATTCCTATCCCCGCGAGAAAGCTGCGTATCCTCTTAAGTGGGTTCGGGAAAACAAATTCTGGCCATCGGTGGGAAGGGTGGATAACGCGCATGGAGACCGAAACCTCATTTGCGCCTGCCCTCCTGTGGAGAGCTATGCAGAAGCGGATGCGAAAGTTTAAACGGTAAGTTTTATTCCGTATCTTTGTCAAAAGAAAAAATCTATGACCCGTATAATTGCAGATATAAAAGACAAACAAGATGCCGATACCATTGTTCGTGTTATAAAAAAATTCAAGGGCAAAGTTAAAACCATGACCGATGAACAATGGGAAGATTATATTTTGGGCTTGCTGGCAGAAGAAGGCGAAGCAGACAAAGAAACCGTGAGCAGGGCGGAAGTTGCAAAATGGTTCAGAAAGCATGAAATTGATTTTTAAGAAGAAGTTCCTTCGCGAAGCCAGCGCCATCGGCAATAAGCAGCTGGCAAACATCTCAGGAAAATTTTCATTCAGATTGAAAACGCTGGGTCACTGCATCAGATTGGAGGATTAGTGAAGCTGCGGGAGTATGCACATTACTATCGTATTCGAATAAAAGTGTCTGAAGTGCGTGATTACCGTTTGGTTTTGTCTATAAGAAAAAAATACAGTTTGGATTGAACGCATTGGTTTAGCGCATAGAATTTTTTACAAACGGTAACTGACACCGTTTGCGCCTGTCCTCCGATTGAGAATTATTCGGAAGTTAAGGTATAGAAAAAAGTTTTATATTTGCGGGCTTTAAAATCAAACATTAATAAAAAAACTTATCATGAAAAAAATTTACTTATTACTTGTAGCAGTTAGTTTTGTTGCAGCAAATAGTTTTGCACAACAAAGAATTGCTAAAGCAAAGTCCATGAACATTACTGTAACTGCCAAACAACAACCGGCAGTTCAGCCCATGAACGTTATTGATACAATCGCCAATCATTGGGACCCTATTTTTCCTCAACCAGCTGTTGACACTGCTGTTACCTATAATTCAGGAAGCGGTTATGTTGCCGGACAAAATGATTATGGCGATATTGGAAAGATGCAGAAGTTTGATGCGACTTATGGTATCACCAGCGCAAGCGGAAGCATTACAAATTTGCTTTTATGGTTTGGAGCGAAAACTCAGATTGCTGGAACAGCAGCGTTTACTGCCACCATTTGGGCTGATGCTGCCGGAGTTCCGGGAGCAGTACTGGGAACAGCGCCCGTATTTACTATCTCTCAGATAGACACTGCCGCTGCTTCACTTGGGCTTATCGGTTCTCCTCTTGCTGTTGAAGGCGCTTTTAATGTAAATGCAGCTTTCAGTCCTGCTATAGCTATTCCTGCCAATCAAACTTTCTGGGCGGGTATTACATTTACGTATGCCAATGGAGATTCTGCAGGATTAGTTTCCTCCCGTGATGGAGTTCCTGCTGATGGTATTGGCACGACCGGCAACTTCCTTGCCGCCTCAACACATACCTTTGAAAAGTGGAGCGATAACAGTTACCATTCATTTAATGATGGAACTACCAGCACATGGCAATTGGATATTGCTCTTGCAGTTTATCCGGTCATTGATTTTGCAACAGGCGTGAATGAAAACAGCCATGCAATTGCTGCGCTTCAGAACTATCCTAACCCTGCAAGCAATAACACCATGATTTATTATTCGCTGAAGGAATCAGCCAATGTTGAATTCTCTTTGTTTGATGTTGCCGGCAAAAAATTGTCAGCACTCAGCCAAGGCGTTCAATCATCCGGCAATCATCAATTTAAATTTGATGCAAGTAATCTTTCTTCAGGAGTATATTTCTATACTCTTACTGCTGGAAACAATAAGATGACCAGCAAAATGTCAGTAGTGAAGTAATTCATTTTTTTTTCCGAAAAGCCCTCTCCGATAAATCGGAGGGGGTTTTTTATTGTGCGCCATCCATGTTCTTTTACTATAGGGTGCAAGTCCCGAACACACGTTGATAACGCGAAGTGTTAGCTGAAAGCAAGTGCAATGTTGCGAGGCATTGTGCGGAGGAAGCCGAAGGCAAAAGCAAGTGAT
>JACRAM010000092.1 GCA_016213405.1 Bacteroidota bacterium | reverse complement strand
TTTGCAAAAGAAGGTTACTACAGTTTATCGGCAAACTACAAACGATTAAAACTTTATGAAACCGCTGTATGCGTCTAAGCATGTACAGTGGTGTGAGAGGTGGCGAAGTTACTTTGTACCTTCGCTTCCTACTTTAATTTCATAATGAACGATGAGGTATAGCAAATAGGCGAACGATTCTATATCCGTGCGCACGCCACCGAGCGGTTCGTTTCTAATCTGGTTCAGGTTGTAAATACTCTTTTTGAAATTCTTGTTTCCGAAATACGCAACAGCGAATGTTGTGTAAAGCACCGCGCGTTTTGCGGGAGTGAGTTTGCTTCCGTAAACGGGAAAGATTTCTTCCAGGTGTTCAATACGCTTCACTGCTTTCTGAAACTGCCCTGTATTGTTGTAATAATTCAACTCGTGATAGGAATAGAAAAACAAAATGGTCTTGCTCCGCTCCGAAAGGGAAGCGTGTTCCAGCGCGCGTAGTTTTTGGATATGTTCTTCCATCTTCTCATAATTTTTCAGCGAAATGGCGAATATGATGCAGTCGTTTAAATCTCCGAGGTAAAGATTCGTATAAGTTTTTATTTTTTCAGGATGAATGTCAAACAGGAAAAGTTTTTTCAACCCGAACGAATAGGCCTTTGCATAATCCTGCCTCATGCTGTTATAAACCGTGTGAAAATGAAAATACGTGTGTTCCGATTCAAATGAAAGCGCAAGTTTTGGATTTTTCAGCAGGGGATTGGAGAGAATATTTTTTACCTCCCGAACCAGTTTTGGCGTTCGGGGAATTCCGTGCTCGTAATAAATGCTGAATGCCTTGTGGTTGAGCGTTCGGTATTTTGTAACGTTGTCAAGCGTTTGCAGAATGTTTTTTTCTTCCGAAAGAATTCTTCCAATGCCTTCCATGCTGTCCTGCGCCCAGGAAATTTTTGTTTCCCAGCGCAGAATTTCCAGTTCATACGTGGCGAGTTCGTGTTCCTGAGAAAGTTTTTTCGCAATTCTTAAAATCTTTTTTGATTGTTCATAAAGCGCTTTTTCATAGAGGATTTCTGCCTGATGAGAAAGTTTTCTTATCTCGGCATCCACGCTGGTGTGAAATAAATCAAGTGATTTCAAAACCGCTTCGTGCAGCCTTTTTTTCAGAAGCGGAAGCTGCCTGATGTAGCTTTCATTCTTCAGCAAATGTTTTTCGTCATACGCTTTCTGGCTGGCAATGGCATCAAACAGTTTTACATATTTATTCTCCTCTCCAATCACATGCCGCGAAGCGTAAATCTTGAAATGCCGTTTCTCCGCTTTTGTCAGCGACTGTATCAGGTCAAAAAGCTCCGTAGTGCTGGTTTTGGACATGAAAGGATAATCAGAATACAATGATAGGAAAAACCAGCCACTTATAAGAATGGACATGAAATGAATAATGAAATTTCTTTTGAATGCAAAACCTTATTATGATTCTGTCATTCTTATATTTGCCCACTTTACATACTATCTGATGAAAAAAATATTTACGCTGTTGTTTGTTCATCTTCTCTGCTGCTGTTTTTCCTTCTCTCTTTTTTCTCAAATCAAATTTCAGAAAACATTTGGCGGGATTGATTCTACGCAGGACGGTTTGGATGTGAAGCAAACCACCGATGGCGGATACATTGTCAATGCTCGCGTTACCACTTCCAAATTAAATGCAGATTGCGAAAATGCATACTTGATTAAAACCGACCCGAATGGAATCATGCAATGGTCTAGAACGTATGCGGGTTCTGCCTGCGAAGAAGGATTGGCGGTGATACAGACAAACAATGGCGGTTATTTATTAGCAGGAGAAACAAGAAGTTTCGGCAACGGGTATTTCGATTTATTTTTATTAAATACAAACAATGCAGGTGCCATGCAATGGACGAAAACTTATGGTGAGTTTAATGGTGAGAGCGCATGGGCAATTCAACAGACAACTGATGGAGGTTATGCTGCTTTCGGTTACACGAATGATTTTACAGTGAACGGATATTTTGATTATTACTTTGTGAAGCTAGATGCAGTGGGAAATCATCAATGGTCTAAAACATATGGAGGAACTTATCTGGATTTCGGATATGACGCGCGTCAAACAAATGATGGAGGTTACATCATGACAGGAAGTTCTTACAGCTTTGGCGGAGGATTGCAGATGTATATGGTGAAAACAGATGTGAACGGAACTATGTTGTGGGATAAAGTATATGGAGGAACGAATGGTCTTGAAGACTATGGATTCTCTGTTCGTCAAACTACTGATGGAGGTTACATCACCTGCGGTGGAACGCAAACTTATGGAGCAGGAAATACAGATGTTTTTCTTGTGAAGACAGACAGCGATGGAAACACGCAATGGTCAAAAACGTATGGTGGTTTTAATAATGACTGCGGGTTTGTTGTTCGTCAAACTACGGATGGTGGTTATGCTATTGCTGGCGCAACCAATTCGATTGGTGCTGGAGGATACGATGATTTTCTTTTGAAGACAGATAATGCAGGAACCATGCAATGGGTGAAAACGTATGGAGGTTCAGCAGATGACGGAGTTCCCGGAGGAATGTTTTTTATTTTCAGTTCTACTGACAGAAGAGTGAGGATGGAACCAACGAATGATGGAGGATATGTTCTTACATCGCTTCAATATAGTTTTCCCGGAGGAAATGTGTATCTGATAAAAACTGATTCGGATGGAAACAGCGGATGCAACGAAACCACCGGATCATTTACAGAAACTTCGCCAACGCCCAATGTTACTTCCGGTGGAACTCAAACTATTGCCAATACATTAACGACCAATCAAACACCCGCGCAAGTAGCTGCGTTGACAACTCAGGATACGTTGTGTCCTTTGTGTGCTCCTCCGACTGCCGCTGCCGGAAACGATGTAACCATTTGCCAAACTGCAAGCACCACGCTGACAGCAAGCGGAGGAACAAGTTATTTATGGAACACTGGCGCAACCACTTCTTCGGTTTCCGTTTCTCCGACATCTACTACAAACTATATTGTAACCGTAACTGATTCCTGCGGAAGCGATAAGGACACGGTGGTGGTTACGGTGAATCCATTGCCAACTGTTACTGTTGGAAATAATTCTACGATTTGTGCAGGAGCGACAGTAACACTAAATGGAACAGGAACCGGTGCTTACGTTTGGAATCCCGGAGGGCAAACCACTTCTTCCATTTCAGTTTCTCCAACAGCAACTTCTTCTTATACGCTTTCCATCACAAATTCCTGCGGTACTTCGAGCGACAGTGTGAAAGTCACGATTGCAAGTTCCATCACTGCAAATATTTCGGGCAACACCAGTATTTGTTCGGGCGCTTCTGCAACGCTCAGCGCATCTGGTGGTTCAACTTATTCATGGAGCACAACTGCCACCACTTCTTCCATTTCTGTTTCGCCCACATCAGCGTCAACTTATTCTGTGATTGCATATTCAGGTTCGTGCTCGGATACAACTTCTCTTACGGTGAATGTAACGCAAACGCCTGTCGCAGCTATTTCTGCAAATACAACTATTTGCTCTGGACAAAGCGCAACGCTCAGTGCATCAGGAGGTGGAAATTATTCATGGAGTACAACTGCCACCACTTCTTCCGTTTCAGTTTCGCCAACTTCTTCTTCAACTTATTCTGTAATTGTTTCAAGCGGTTCATGTGCTGATACTGCTTCCGCATCCGTCACGGTGAATCCGGTTCCCAATGCAAGCATCAGCGGAAGCGCCACTATCTGCACAGGAGGAAGTACAACACTGATCGCATCAGGAGGAAATAATTATTCTTGGAGTACAACAGCAACCACATCTTCTATCATTGTTTCGCCAACATCAAACGCAACTTATTTTGTGATTGCTTCGAATGGAAATTGTTCGGATACCGCTTCGGTAAGTGTATCGGTAGTTTCAGGAATCACCGCATCCATAACGGGCAATACGGTTGTTTGTTCTGGATTTGCTATAACGCTCACCGCATCGGGAGGAACAAATTATTCCTGGAGCACGGGAGCCACCACTACTGCGATTACAATTATTCCCACGGCATCTTCCTCGTATTCCGTAATTGCAACGAATGGCAACTGCTCTTCTTTAACCAGCATAAATGTTACCGTGAATCCAACGCCTGTAATAACTATCCCTCCTGCTGTTATCTGCAATGGCTCGAATGCCACTCTTTCTGCGGTGGTGAGCAGCGGAACACCCGCTTATTCTTATGCATGGCTTCCCGGGGGGCAAACCACTTCAGCGATTATTGTGAATCCGGGTTTCACAACTCTTTATTCTTTGCAGGTGACCGATGCCAACGGATGTTCGGCTTCAGCAACAACACTGGTAACTGTGAATGCCGGTCCTGCTCTTTCAATAAGCGGCAATACCTTGCTGTGTACGGGCGATGCAACAACACTTACCGCATCGGGCGGAATAAGTTATGTGTGGAACACAGGAGGAACTTCATCGGCAGTTGTGGTGGCGCCAACCTCTTCAACAACATATTCTGTGATTGGAACAAGCGCGAACTTATGCACTTCTGCATCTACGGTAAGTGTTACCGTTCTTCCTCCACCCAATGCAGCTATTTCAGGCAACGACACTATTTGTTTTGGTGATAATACAAATCTAACCGCAAGCGGTGGTGGAAATTATTTGTGGAATACCAGTGCCACGACTTCTTCGATAAATGTTTCTCCCACTTCGACAACAAATTATTCAGTGATTGTTTCTGTGGGAAGTTGTAAGGACTCGGCAACTTATTCAGTAGCGGTTGTTCCGAACCCGATAGCAAATGCAGGAACAAGCGTTTCTGTTTCTCAAGGACAAAGCACTACGCTTACTGCAAGCGGAGGCGGAACTTATTCATGGAGCAACGGAGCAATTGGTGCAACCAATATTGTAAATCCGAATTCAACCACGCAATATTGCGTTTATGTAACCGATGCCAGCGGATGCACTGATACATCCTGCTTGATTGTTTATGTGAAACCTATGGACTGCTCTGATGGAGTGTATGTACCCAATGCTTTTTCTCCGAATGAGGATAATGAAAATGATTTCTTTCAGGTGTATTTTGTAAATCCTTCCTGCGTGAAGTATTTCAAATTTTTTATGTATAACCGATGGGGCGAAAAAATATTTCAGACCAATGACCCCGGCTTTGTTTGGGATGGCTCTTATCCCGATATGACACAGAACTCGGCTGTGTTTACCTATTATATGTATGTGCAATTCACAAACGGGAATGATTTGAGTAGGCAGGGGAATGTGAGTTTGGTGAGGTAAAACTTATCCCGCCCCTTATTTTCCTCATTTTCTTATTCCCTTTTCAAACAAAAACAACTCAAAATTTGACTTTTGTTGATGTTTTTTGTTCCTTTGGGCGCACCAAAGCGAGGTGAAAATAACTTTCGCATAAAAAAAGGCAACCAATTTCAACTCAAGCGTCATAGAATCAGAAGCCCATGAGCGAAACAAGCAAAGAGCAGATTAACAAAGTTGTTGAGGGCTGTATTAAAGGCGACCGCAAAAGCCAGCAAGTTCTTTACATGATGTTTTACGGAAAGATGCTCGGAGTGTGCATGCGTTATTCAAAAGACAGCGATGAAGCCAAAGATGTTTTGCAGGAAGGATTTATCAAGGTGTTCATGAACATAAATAAATTCGGTGCCAGCGGTTCTTTTGAAGGATGGGTGAGAAAAATAATGGTGAACACAGCCATTGATTTTTACAGAAAGAACAAGCACTCGGTGGTGCAGGCAAACTCAGAATATGTAGAAGCTAATGGCGAAGAAGCAATGACAGAAAACGAAAACGGAATGGATTATTCAGGAATTAACACGAACGAAATTATGGAAGCTGTTCAGAAATTGTCGCCCGTATACCGAACTGTTTTTAGTATGTACGTAATAGACGGATACTCGCACAAAGAAATTGCAGCACAATTGGGCATCAATGAAGGAACATCAAAATCAAATCTGTCAAAAGCAAAAACGAATTTAAAAAAAGCATTTGCAGGTAAAATAAAATTGTATCAGGAAAACTAATAAACTATAAATGAAAAATTTTGAAGAACATCTGAAATCATCGCTCGACAAGTACGAAGCTGAATTCAATCCTGCCGACTGGGCGGATATGGAAAGCCGCCTCAACAAACTTAACGCAGGAAAAGTTTCCTCTTCCATCGGAAAGACAATTCTGATTGCCGCTTCGGCAATTGCCGCAGCAGGATTGATTTATTATTTCAGCACAACTAATTCTGAAAACAATACAACGGAGAAAACAATTGTACAAAACACAGTTGTTGCCGGCAATACTACAAACGAAAATTCAGTTCAGAAAGAAGAAACAAACAGCCGGAATTCAGAAACAAATAATAACTCGCCAAAAGAAAAAGCTATTGTTCAGAATCCTGTAAGCGAAAACCAATCCACTTCATCCGGGAAAACAGAAACTCAAACAGAAAATAACAGCAGTGAAAACAAAGTTAATCCTGAACAGAATCAGCCCTCAGAGGTTAATTCTCAGCCCTCAACTGCTTCTGTTCTAACAGCAACGTTTCACACGGATATGAATAAAGTCTGCGAAGGCGCACCTGTTCAGTTCACGGCAGATAACGCAGATGCGAACTTTGCTTACAAATGGTTTTTCGGTGACGGAGAAACTTCCGTTGAACAAAATCCACAACATGTTTTCAAAAAAGCGGGAACATTTTCTGCAAGACTTCGGGTCACATCCGTTCTTGACAAAAAATCGGATGAACAGAAAAACACTATCACCGTTCTTGCCGCTCCGTCCGTTGATATGACTTACAAAGCCTCTGAGGAGAACAACCTCGCAGTAATTTTTGATGCAGAAGCCGCAAAAACAACCGACTGGAAATGGGATTTTGGCGACAGGAAAATTGCTTCAGAGCAAAATCCTTCACACACGTATGCGAAGTATGGAACATACAAAGTAGCGGTGACCGCAAAAAATTCTGCCGGATGCGCTGCCACATTAACCAAAGAAGTGGAAGTGAAAAACATCATTAACCTGTTTGCTCCCAACTCATTCAGCCCCGATGGTGATGGTTTGAATGACACCTGGATTCCAACGATGAGTGATGATTACAGTTTTGTTGTTACAGTTTATGATAAATCAAACACTATTGTTTTCACAACGACTGATAAAAATCGTCCGTGGGATGGAGTAAATACAAAAACCGGAGATACATACTCATGGAAAGCTGTTGTGAAAGACAAAAACGGTGAAGAATCAACTCAACGGGGATTTGTGATTATAAAATAATATTCGTTAACACTTGACATTTGCTTATGCAAGATATACCTTTGGTCGCCCTTAAAAAAACCACCTCTTAAACCTGCGCGTATGAAAATTATTTATTCCCGGTTTTTTTCTATCGTATTTGCTGCTTCAGCGTTTCTTTTGCTGAACACAAATTATTCTCACGCTCAAGAGAGTAAAGCCGGAAATAATTTTATCCTCAATGTAAACAATACGGCCGGCTTTGATGAAAACACATTAAGGGCAAGAATGAAAGTGGATGGTTTGTCTGACCCTGTGATTGATAAACTTATTGCCCAGCGCAAATTATTATCCATGAACGGAAAAAGCGTGGAATGGATTGGGATGAAAAAAGCAAGCAGCACACCCGTGCCTTTTGCCGCCTGTTCTGATATGGGCGCTGAAAACGGATGGGGTGCCTGGTGCGGAGCTGCCGGAACTTCCGGTCCTCCCAGTTTTGGCGGACAATCCTGCCCTCCTCCTGCATCCAATGGAAGTACGGGATTTAATCTTACTGCTGGCGCAGGAATTGACGCCTGCACGCCCGGCTTTGCTCCCGGCTCTCCAACCATTCCTGTGGTTTGCCCCGGTTTTGGAAATGCTTCCATTCAGCTTGGCGTTCCGCAAATGCCGAACTGTTACGCAGAGCAGATCACCTATCCGCTTACGGTTACTCCCGCTGATACAAATTTTATTTATGCGTATGCAATTGTGTTGGAAGATCCGGGGCATGATGTTGCCAACCAGCCCTTTGTTGATTTATGTATTTATGATTCTGCCGGCAATCCTGTTCCATGCGGATGTTTCAGATACACAGGCGGACCCAACCTGCCGGGCTTTTTTTCCGGATCCTGCGGTGCCTATTACAAGCCATGGACGCTTGTTGGCGTAAACCTTAAACCGTATATCGGACAAACGCTGAACATTGTAATTACCAATGTTGACTGCGGATATTGCGGACACTTTGCCCATTCTTACTGGGATTTTTCATGCGGATCAATTTCCGGTTCTGCAACAGGGTTTTGCCCCGGGCAATCCACCTCGCTTTGTGGTCCGATTGATCCTTCTATCACCTATACCTATCAATGGTATCAGAACGGAAACCCGTATACCGGCCCGCCCAGCGCAACCGCCCAGTGCATTACTCCCATCGTGAATATTGGCGATACATTTTCAGTTGAAGTGCAGCAACCATCAGGATGCAATTTTCATTTGGTATATGTTCCGCAGCCCATGTCAATCACACCGAATTTTAATTTTACCATGCTTTGCGGAACAGTAAATTTCACCGACCTAAGTACCACATCAAACGGCTCACCCATAGCTGCCTGGAACTGGAGTTTCCCGGGCGGCAATCCGACTTCATCAACGGCTCAGAATCCAACAGTGACCTATCCTGCCGGAAGTTACACGGCAACGCTGATTGTTACCACGCAGGCGGGGTGCATCGATACCATTGTGCAGCCGGTTAACGTATTGGGTTTGCCTCAGGCGGCATTTGCAAGCACCACGGTTTGTTCCGGAAACAGTACACAGTTCACCGATAACTCCGTTGCTGCAGCGGGCGACCCGCTGGTTTTGTGGAACTGGGTTTTTATCGGAGGAAATCCTGCCACATCCACCTCGCAGAATCCTTCGGTTACTTATCCTCCGGGAAATTATACCGCAGTGCTTACCGTTACCAGCCAGCAAGGGTGTGTTTCAACCTATACGCAAGCCGTTACGGTGAATCCTCTTCCGGTTGCTAACATGAGCAGCATTAATCTTTGCTTTAATAACATCACACCGTTCACTGATCTATCTGTCGGCAACAATACCATTTCAAATTATAACTGGAGTTTTGGCGATGGAAGTTTTGATACCGTACAAAGTAACCCTACTCACACGTATGGAAACCCCGGGACTTATACGGTTACGCTTATCGTTACAAATAATTTTGGCTGCAAGGATACCAATACCATTACTGTGACGGTGAATCCTCTGCCCGTTGCCGCTTTCGGTTCGCTGCCGGTTTGCTTTCATGACAGCACCTGCTTTTTAGATTCGTCAACTATTTCTACTGGAAGCATAACAAGCTGGGGCTGGAACTTTGCCGACCCTGCTTCAGGAGCCAACAATATTTCCAACTCACAAAATCCCTGTCACATATTTACAGGATTGGGTCCTTATCAGGTATTGCTTACCGTAACTTCCGACAGCGGCTGCCAAAGCAATACCATTGTAGCTGCCACCATTAATCCTCTGCCTGTTGCGCTCATCAATCCGGTAAATGTTTGCCATACTTTTTCATCCTGTTTTACGGATGGCTCAACTCCTGCGGGGGGCGATCCGCTTGCCGGCTGGGATTGGGATTTTGGCGATGCCACTCCGCATTCCAACCTTCAGAACCCTTGCCATACGTATGCAGCCCCCGGCACTTACACGCTTACTCTTATTGTTACTTCTACAAAAGGTTGCAAGGACACTGTTACGAATACCGCTATTGTTTACAGTAATCCAATAGCTCTATTTACAAAGCCAGATAGTGGCTGTGCTCCCCAAACCTTTGGGTTTACAGATTTATCACAATCAGCGAGCGGAGTCATTTCAGCATGGCAATGGAGTTTCCAAGGTGGTTCTCCTTCTTCATCTACTTTACAGAATGGTAGTTCGTACTGGCCTACTCCCGGCTCGTATGATGTGCAGCTGATAGTTACCACCCAGTATGGCTGCAAGGATACTTTGCTCATGCCGCAATACGTAAATATATTTGCCTGGCCCGTTGCCGATTTTTGTGTAACGCCTTCTGAAGCCAGTGTGAATGAACCCATATTCGATTTCTGTGATTTGTGGTCGAACGATGTAACCCAGTGGACCTGGAATTTTGGAGACGGCACAAATGATATTGTCAGCACCGACCCTATACACTCTTATTCGGCTGTGGTAACCAACAATGATTATTACACCTACCAGATTTGCGTTGATGTTAAAAACGTGCACGGATGTTACGACAGCATTTGCCGCACCGTTGATTTGCTTCCGGAGTTTGAATTTAATATTCCCAATTGCTTTACGCCTAACGGAGATTTGATCAACGATTCATTTTTCGGAAAAAGCCGCGGAGTGAAAGATTACAACATCTGGCTCTTCGACCGCTGGGGAAACCTGATTTGGGATTGCCACTTTGAAGGCAAGAACACTAATTGGGATAGTTTCTGGCAGGATGGAATGTCATCTGCCTGCAAGTGGGATGGAAAAGTGGAAGGCGGAAACAGCAGCCAGCAGGTGCAGGAAGATGTGTATGTATGGAAAGTGCGGCTCACCGATATTTTTGATAAAGTGCATACCTATGTAGGGCATGTGAGTTCGGTGAAATAACTAAAAAATGCATAGAAATAAGTTCAGAATTAAAGCCAAGAACTTCAAAATGCAGGTTTGTAAGTTAAAAACAGAACTTTGGAACTTCAGAAGGCTTCTCCTGAACTTAAAAACACAAGTCGGGAACTTCCAAACCCTTGTCGGGAAGTTCAGAACACAGGTTCGGAACTTCAGAACTGAAATCCGAAGCTCCAAAGTTGAATTCTCAAGCTCCGGAGTTGCGTTCGGAAGCTCAGGAGTTGAGTTCCGAAGTTCAGGAAATGAGTTTTGGACTTCAGGAGTTGAAAATCTGATAAAAAATCAATAATAGGAAAACCAGATGTCAAACTTTAAAATCGGACAAAAGGTAATATTCGTAAATCGGTGGATGTCAGAATATCCAACAGGGGACTGCCTAATTATCAGCAAGCAACCATATTCTTATCTTTTCGTCTTGTATATGCCATAAACAATATATTTTACCATGAAAAAATCACTCATCAATCCTAAATCCCTGCACCCCGCCCTAAAGGGTGCTATGAAATTATTTCTCTTTCTGGGGCTACTCCCCTTAGGACAGGGGTATGCGCAAAATGTGACCTATCAGAAAAAGCAATTGGAAATTACCAAGCAAAAAACAAATGACTTTGATGAAGCAACCCTTCGCCAGAAAATGAAAGCCGATGGATTGGCTGCTCCTATCATTGATAAATTAATAGCCGACAGAAAAGTATGGATGCAGCAAGGTAAAAATGTGAGCTGGACCAATGTGAAAAATGCCGGAAGCAATCCAACTCCTATGGCTACCTGCGGAGATATAGGCGGTGAAAACGGATGGACAGCGTGGCTGGGAGATATTGGCTCAGTAAATTCAGGCGCCCCGCCAACATGGACACCTCCTGCCGGACTTCCGTCTGTTCCGAATTTCAGTATTACTTCGGGAGCAGGAACAGACCCCAATACTCCGGGACCCAATGTGGGTGACCCCACTGTTCCATTTGTATGCCCGGGTTTTGGAAGCGCTTCATTAGAACTGGGCGAACCCTGTGTGGCAGGTTGTGTGGCTGAGCAGTTAACGTATCCGTTATTAGTTACCCCGCAGGACAGCAACTTTGTTTATGCATACGCCATTGTGATAGAAGATGCGGGGCATTCTCCATCCGACCAGCCCTTTGTTCAGTTTTCTGTTCTTGATCAGAATGGAGTTCTGGTTCCGCAGTGCGCAAATTTTATTTACACAGGTGGTCCCGCCATGGCTGGTTTTTATAGCGTGAACGGAACCGGATGCGGCTGGGCAGGCACCGACCAGTATAAACCATGGACGATTGTGGGAATAGACCTTACTGCCTATATCGGCACCACCGTTACTATTGTCATTAATAATGTAGACTGCGCGCAGTGCGGGCATTGGGCATATTCATACTGGGATTTTATGTGCGGCACGGCAGCGCTATCTGCCGGATGTATTGGAAACACTTCCACCCTCTGCGGTCCTATTGACCCCAATATTGCATACACTTACCAATGGTTTACCAATGGCGTTCCCATGGCACCTCCGCAGGGAACACAACAATGCATTTCAATGATTCCTCAGCCGGGAGATACCATTACCGTGGAAGTTCAGCAACCCTCCGGCTGCAATTTCCATCTGGGATATGTTCCGGCATCTATTGTACCCGATTTTACCTATACAGGCAATTGCGGAACGTTAACATTTCAGGACAGCAGTTATGTTTCGCCTGCAAGCGTAAACATGACCAACTGGAACTGGAGTTTTCCAGGAGGCACGCCCTCCACATCAACCAGCCCCACCGTAACAGTAACTTATAATTCGCCCGGAACTTATATAATAAGTTATACCGTAACCTGCTCGGCTGGCTGTTCTGCGGTTGCCACTCATTCGGTGGTGATAACCGCGCTGCCAACGGCACAATTCACACCCAGCCCAGCGTGCTTGGGCAATGCTGTTACACTTACCAATGCCTCTATTTCCCCTGCGGGAGATCCTATTGTTACCTGGAACTGGTCTATGCCAGCTGGTAGTCCTCCTACTTCAACCAGCACAAATACTTCAACTACTTATCTTTCAGCAGGACTACACAATGTTACTCTTACAGTTACCACTCAGGCAGGATGCATTAATTCCATTTCAATACCTGTGCAGGTTTACAATCCGCCTGTTGCAAACTTTTCCGGCTCTGGCACAGGATGCGCACCGGTTTGCGTAACAGGGGCAAATGGGTACACCGATTTATCAACTTTAGCAGCAGCAGATGGAATTATTTCTAATTGGGCATGGAGTTTTCCAGGAGGAACACCTTCCAGTTCAACCATTCAAAACCCGGCAAGTGTTTGCTATTATATTCCGGGAACTTACGGAGCAACTTTAATCGTTACTTCCTCAAACGGATGCAAAGATACAATCGCAATTACCCCCATTGTTACACCTCGCCCCTGGCCCAATGCTAATTTTTGTTTAGAACCCAATCCTGCTCCTGCCACCGACCCCGTTTTTCATTTCTGCGATTTGTGGTCAACCGATGTATCACAGTGGAGTTGGGATTTTGGAGATGGCTCTGCTGCCGATCTTGTCAACACCGACCCGACACACTCTTATTCCGCAACCGTAACGAATAATGATTTTTATTCTTACAATGTTTGCGTGCGCGTTGAAAATCAATACGGCTGCTGGGATTCTATATGTAAAGTGGTTGACCTGATTCCTGAATATACTTTTTATATACCCAACACATTTACTCCTGATGGCGAAGGTCCGTCTACCAATGAATTGTTTTTCGGAAAAGGAAGAGGCGTGAAAGAATACGACATCTGGATTTTCGACCGATGGGGCAACATGATATGGAATTGCAATTATTCGGGTTCAAATGTTCCCTGGGATGTGTTTGGAGAAGAAGGCATGCCTGCCAAGTGCAAGTGGGATGGAAAAGTCAAGCAAGGCGGAATTGATATGAGCGGAGGCAGCAGAAAGCTATCAGAAGAAGATGTGTATGTATGGAAGGTGCGGCTTACCGATGTGTTCGACAGGAAACACACGTATGTTGGAAATGTGAATGTGGTGAAATAGAAAGATTTTTTACTGTAACTTTTTTTCTTGAACAACGTACATACACTTCGTAATCACTAATAACATAACTCCATGAAAAAAAATTACTCTCTCTTAATCGTTGCCGCTGTCATCTTCAGTGGGCATTCCATCGCACAACAAATAAATCAGGAAAATTCAATCATTATCTCAAAGGATAATGCCGATGGTTTTGATGAAGTGCAACTAAGAGAAAAAATGAAAGCAGATGGCTTATCCGTACAAGTGATAAATACGTTAATAGAGAAGCGCAGAAAATTATTCCAGAGAGGAAAAAATGTAGATTGGAAAAGAGTTAGTAGAAATCAGGCGCCCGTAACCAATGCTATTTGTACTGATATGGGAGCAGAAAACGGATGGGGAGCATGGGTGGGAGATGTCGGCACTGTTAGTTCAGGACATATTCAAACATGGACACCTCCGGCAAGCATTCCCGTAGTGCCAAACTTTACAATTACATCTGGTGCCGCTATTGACAATAATACTCCAGGACCCAATGTCGGTGATCCAACTATTCCTGTTGTCTGCCCGAACTTCGGAAACAATTCTATTGAGCTTGGAGAAATGTGTCTGGCTGGATGCGTTGCTGAACAGTTAACATATCCTTTTTATGTAACAGTTTCCGATACCGACTTTACTTTTTCCTATGCAATTGTTTTAGAAGATGCCGGACACGCATGGACAGACCAACCCTATTTTGAAATCATGCTTCTGGCTCCTAACGGAGATACAGTTCTTGGGTCATATTTTATTTATGTAGGTGCTCCAAGCATACCTGGGTTTTATGGTGTGAGCGGAACCGGATGCGGATATGCCGGAACAGACCAGTATAAACCATGGACGATGCGAGGGCTGCATTTGGCGCAATATATAGGACAAACGCTCACCATGGTTGTTACCAATGTTGACTGCGCACAGTGCGGGCACTGGGCTTACAGCTATGTTGATTTTGACTGTGATGGAATTCTTTACTCTCCGCGGTATTGCCCCGGATCTTCTGTTGTTATTAATTCCCGGTCAGAACCTAATTCAAAATATATGTGGGAAAATGGAGATACTACAGAAGCAACAACCATCAGTAGTCCCGTTGCCGGTGATACTATTTCTTGCATCGTAACACCATGGGCGGGATACAGTTTCAAGGCAAATTATGTTCTTACTCCCGCGCAGGCGAATTTTTATTCATCAGTAAGCACAAATACAGTAACACTGACAAATAATTCTGCCGGTTCTGTTTCCTGCTTTTGGGATTTTGGCGATGGCAACACTTCTGTAAATTGTAATCCTTCGCACGTCTATTCCTCAGTTGGAACATATACCGTTTGTCTTACAGTGCAAACAGACGGATGCAGCAGCGGTGTAACAAGTTGTTCAACGGTTACCATCCTTTCAACAGGAATTAATGAATATGCTTCGTCAAATGATGTAAAACTTGTTCCCAATCCTGCATCTGATATTGTGTTTCTGGAATTTAAAAATGGGTTTGCGAATGAAAAAGTATACATCACTGTTTTTAATCTTATAGGAGCAGAAGTATTAAAATCACAAATAGTTAATGATAAAGGGAAATACGGTTTGACTATTTCAACTTTACCTTCAGGAACTTATTTTGTTAAAATAAAATCTGCTGCAGGTGAAATCACAAAGAAGATGATTGTTTCGAAAGAGTAGAAGAAAATATTTTTTAAAGATAAAAGGCTGGAGTTTTCCGGCCTTTTTTTGTTTCAGGAGCGGATTACAGCTTTAGCTTTTTCCTGATAGGTCTTGATTAATTTCTGCATCACACCATCCACTTCTTTATCGGTGAGCGTGGCGTTTTCATCCTGCAGAATAAAACTCAAAGCGTAAGATTTCTTTCCTTGTTCTATTTTATCTCCCTCATACACATCAAACAAGTTTACATTCTTCAGAAGAATTTTTTCTGTTTGATAAGCGAGTGATTCCAGTAATTCATATTTTACTTTTTGATCAACAACCAAAGCAAGGTCGCGCCTCACTTCCGGAAACTTTGGAATTTCTTTAAAGCGGATAGAAGATGATTTCACTAATTCAATAATAACATCCCAGTTGAAGTCAGCATAAAACACTTCCTGCCTGATGTCAAATTTTTTCAGGAAGGATTTCTTTATCCAGCCAAGTTCAACAATTTTTTTCTTTTTAGTTTCATACGCTAATCCGGAAGAAAGAATGTCAGAACTCATTTCAGAAACTTGTTCTGCTTCTATTCCCAAACGCTTTAGAATATTATCTGTGAAAGATTTCAGATGAAAAAAGTCAACGCTTCCTTTCTGCCCACCCCAACTTTCCCCTTGTTTTTGTCCGCAGAGAAATAACGCGAGATGATTTGTCTCAGAAAAATTTTCTTTTCCTGATTGCATACGATATGCTTTTCCGAATTCGAACAATTTCAAGTCGGCATTCTTCCTGTTCTGGTTGTACGCAATTGCTTCCAGTCCGCTAAAAAGAAGAGTAGGGCGGAGAATATTTAATTCAGGGCTGAGCGGATTGAGAAGAAAAACTGAAGCCTCTCCCAAATCCTCCCCTTCAGGGAGGGAGTTGGATGACAACAAAGAAAGATATTCAGAGTTGGTCAGTGAGTTTGACATAATCTCATTGAATCCGAATCCGCAGAGCAAATCAGAAATTGTATTGCGGAGTTTTTCTGTATCCGGTTTTGAAACATACGAAAGCGATGAGCGTACTGCAGAAGGAATTTCAATGTTGTTACATCCATAGATTCTCAGGATTTCTTCCGCGATGTCTTCTTCACCGGTTACATCCGTTTTATTTGTAGGCACAGAAAGTAAAAGTGTTTCTCCGCCTTCTGTTACAACTTCATTGCCGAGTAATTGCAGTATTCGTTTTATCTGCGCGCGGTCAATTTGTTTTCCGATGAGCCGGTCAAGGTTGTGATAAGATAAAGCAACTTTCTTTTCCTCGATAGGATGGGGATAAACATCCACGATGTCGGAAGAGATTTTTCCGCCAGCGACCTCTTTAATTAAAAGAGAGGCTCTCTGCAATGCGTAAACCGTGATGTTCGGGTCAGCGCCTCTTTCAAAACGGAACGAAGCATCTGTTTTTAATCCATGATGCTTGGAACTTCTGCGGATGGAAGCAGGGGAGAAGTAAGCGCTCTCTAAAAAAATATTTTTTGTATCAGCAGAAACTCCCGATTTCATTCCTCCGAAAACTCCCGCGATGCACATGGGTTCTGTATCAGAACAAATCATTAAGTCATCGGCAGTCAGCGTTCGTTCAACTTCATCCAGCGTGGTGAATTTTGCTCCTGCTGAAAGTTTTTTCACAACTACTTTCCTGCCTGAAATTTTATCTGCGTCAAACGCGTGCAAGGGCTGTCCGAGTTCGTGCAAAACAAAATTGGTGGCGTCAACAATATTATTTATGGGCTTCTGCCCAATAGAGAGCAATCTTTTCTTCAGCCAGTCGGGAGATTCTTTAATGGTAACTCCTGAAATGGTAACGCCTGAATATCTTGGGCAGGCATCTTTATCTTCTACAACAACATCAAAAGTTTCCAAAACTTTTGATGTTTGGACAGTAAAATCATCTACGGAAGGAACATTCAGTTCGTATTTATTTTCCGCGAGCTTCCAGTTGAGCACAGCAAATAAATCTTTCGCAACTCCAATATGCGAAGAGGCATCAGAGCGGTTGGGTGTAAGACCGATCTCAAGAACAGAATCGCTTTCTACTTTTGGGTATCCATCCCTTTGGGAAAAATATTCTTTTGCCGGAGTTCCAGTCTTTGCTTTTGAATCCAAAACCAAGATTCCTTCATGGGAAGTTCCCAAGCCGAGTTCATCTTCCGCGCAAATCATTCCTTCGGAAACAGCTCCGCGTATTTTTGCTTTCTTCAGTGTGATGGGCTCGCCTTTGCCGGGATAAATGGTTGCACCGACAGTTGCCACCACTACTTTTTGTCCGATCGCAACATTCTGTGCACCGCAGACAATATTAAGAAGTGTTCCAGTGCCGATGTCCACAGTCGTTAAACTTAATCGGTCGGCATCAGGATGCTTTTCTTTTGTCTTTACTTCACCGATTACGCATCCTTCCAACCCGCCTTTTATGGTTTCGTGCTTTTCAACGCTTTCTACTTCGAGACCGCAGTCGGTTAAAAGTTCAGCGGTTTTCTCAGGAGAAATATCTAAGGCAATATATTGATTGAGCCAGTTGAATGAGATTTTCATAGGAGACAAAGGTAAAAAAATCTCTCTCGAAGGGTATAACCTTTATTCTACGGTTACACTCTTCGCTAAATTTCTTGGCTGGTCAACATTGCATCCGCGCATGACGGCAATGTGGTAGGCGAGGAGTTGGAGCGGGATGACGGAAATGAGGGGAACGAGGATTTCATCAGTTTCGGGAATTTCAATGACGTAATCGGCATGCTGCTTCACGGATTTGTCGCGCTCGGTGACGATGGCGATGATTTTTCCTTTGCGTGCTTTCACTTCCTGTATGTTGCTCATCATTTTTTCATACCAGGCGCCTTTTGCGGCAATGACGACCACGGGCATGTTTTCGTCTATGAGCGCGATGGGACCGTGTTTCATTTCCGCAGCGGGATAACCTTCTGCGTGGATGTAAGAAATTTCTTTGAGCTTGAGTGCGCCTTCGAGGGCAACGGGAAATGTGTATCCGCGTCCGAGATAGAGAAAGTTTTTTACGTCTTTGAATATCTTTGCGAGTTTTTTTACTTCGTCATTTTTTTTCAGCACTTTTTCTACTTTTTCCGGAATTGCGTTTAATTCGTTTATCAGTTCATAATATCTTGACTCGGAGATAGAACCTTTTTTTCTCGCGATGCGAAGCGCCATCAGCGTGAGCACAGTGATTTGCGCGGTGAATGCTTTTGTTGAGGCAACTCCGATTTCCGGTCCAGCATGTGTGTAAGAGCCAGCGTGCGTAGTGCGCGGAATGGTGGAGCCGACCACATTACAGATTCCGATGATGGTTGCTCCTTTTGATTTGGCGAGTTCGATGGCGGCAAGCGTGTCGGCTGTTTCACCTGATTGTGAAATGGCAATCACGACATCGTCTTCTCCAATGATCGGATTTCTATAGCGGAATTCAGAGGCGTATTCCACTTCTACGGGAATGCGTGCGAGGTCTTCAAATAAATATTCTCCAACGAGACCAGCATGCCAGGAAGTTCCGCAGGCGACAAAAATAATTCGCTTGGCATTTATCATCTTCTGCTCGTAATCTTTTATTCCTCCGAGATTTACTTTTCCTTCTTTCGCCACCAATCTTCCGCGCATGCTGTCGCGGATGGAACGTGGCTGCTCGTAAATTTCCTTGAGCATGAAATGCGGATAGCCGCCTTTCTCCAGCGCTTCGAGTTTCAGTTCAAGCGTTTGTATGTAGGGAGTTTTTACTTTGTTGCGGATGGTTTTGATTTGCAGTTTTCCTTTTCTGGGAATGACAGCAATGTGTTCGTCTTCGAGATAGACCACATTTTTTGTGTACTCCACAATCGGGGTTGCATCTGACGCAATGAAATATTCATTCTTGCCGATGCCAATCACGAGCGGGCTGGATTTTTTTGCCGCTATGAGTTCATCGGGATTATCTTTTGATAAAACTACAATTGCGTACGCCCCGATTACCTGGTTCAGCGCTTGCCGTACTGCTTCCGCAAGTTCAACGGATTCGCTCACATAAATATCTTCAATAAGGTGGATGAGAACCTCTGTATCAGTATCGCTCTGGAATTTATGTCCGCGTTTCTTTAATTCTTTTTTCAGCGATGCGTAATTCTCAATGATGCCGTTGTGAATGATGACTAATTTTTTTGTCTGCGAAAAATGCGGATGCGCGTTGATGTCGTTGGGTGCTCCGTGCGTTGCCCAGCGTGTGTGCCCAATGCCGATGGTGCCGTGCGTATCTTTTTTATCTATGTGTTTTTCAAGGTCGGCAACTTTGCCTTTGCATTTGTAAACGTGAAGTTCCTTGTTGAGAATAGCAATTCCTGCGCTGTCGTATCCGCGATATTCAAGGCGGTGCAATCCCTTTATAAGAACAGGGTATGCTTCTTTGCTTCCGATGTATCCAACTATGCCACACATATAGTTAAGGAGCCCCTCCTAAATCCTCCCCTTCAGGGAGGACTTTTTATTGTTTTTCCAAAAGGAAAAAGGTAAAGAATAATGCTCAACACGAATTTACGAAAGATATTTTGTTTGCAATGAAATTTTCTCCCTCCCTAATGGGGAGGGACCACTACTTCAACCCTAACTCTTTTTTCAATTTCTCATCAATATCGCCCGGAGAGTCAAGCATTATGTCTCTGCCTGAATTATTTTTAGGGAAGGCGATATAATCGCGGATGTAATCTTCATTATTGATGACCATAGAGCAGAGGCGGTCAAAACCAAAAGCAATTCCACCGTGAGGTGGCGCTCCGTATTCAAATGCGTTGAGGATGAATCCGAATTTGCGTTCTGCTTCTTCTTTTGTTAAGCCCAACACTTTGAACATTTGTTCCTGAAGTTTTCTGTCGTGAATGCGGATGGAACCTCCACCGAGTTCTACTCCGTTCACAACCATATCATAAGCGTTAGCTTTCGGAGAAGCCCCACCCCGACCCTCCCCGAAGGGGAGGGAGTTAAAAAGAGGAATGTCTTCATTCTTTGGAGAAGTGAATGGGTGATGCATTGCAAACCAGCGCTGTTCTTCTTCGTTCCATTCTAAAAGCGGAAAGTCTACAACCCAAAGGCACTCAAATTTATTTTTGTCGCGAAGGCCGAGTTTGTTTCCCATTTCCAGGCGAAGTTCTCCCAGCGCTTTTCTGGTTTTCGCTTCTGCTCCAGCGAGAATTAAAATCAAATCTCCTGCTTTGGCGGCAAACTTCTCTGCGATTTTTTTCAGAGATGCCCCATCAAAGAATTTATCAAAAGAAGATTTTAATGTTCCGTCAGCATTGTATTTGATATAACCCAATCCACCCGCTCCAATTTGCGGACGCTTCACCCATTCGGTGAGTTTGTCTAATTGTTTGCGGGTGTAGTTGGCGCAGCCACTTGCACAGATTCCTCCTATGAGTTCTGCATCGTCAAAAACTTTAAAACCAGCCCCTCCTAAATTCTCCCCGTTGGGGAGGACTTGTGATTTCTTTTCTCCCTCCCTAACGGGGAGGGTCGGGGTGGGGCACTTCAGTTCAATGATTTTCATTTCAAATCTTGTATCGGGTTTGTCAACGCCATACTGTTTCATTGCATCTGCATAAGTCATTCTGGAAAACTTCGGCAGTTCAAGTCCGCGCACTTTTTTGAAAATATGTTTCACCATTCCTTCGAACATCTGCACAACATCTTCTTGTTCCACAAAACTCATTTCGCAGTCAATCTGCGTGAACTCGGGCTGGCGGTCTGCACGCAAATCTTCATCACGGAAGCAACGAACGATCTGGTAGTATCTGTCAAAACCGGAAACCATCAAAAGTTGCTTGAAAGTTTGAGGCGATTGAGGAAGCGCATAGAACTCGCCCTGATTCATTCGTGAAGGAACAACAAAATCGCGCGCGCCTTCGGGAGTTGACTTGATAAGGAAAGGAGTTTCCACATCCGTGAAACCGTTTGCGTCAAAATATTCGCGCACTGCCTGCGCGACTTTGTGGCGCTGCAATAAATTATTTCTTACAGGAGTTCTTCTTAAATCCAGGTAACGATACTTTAATCTGAGTTCATCGCCTCCATCTGTATCGTCTTCAATGGTGAAAGGAGGTGTTTTGGATTCGTTCAGTACTTCTAATTTATCTACGATGATTTCAATTTTTCCCGTAGGAATCTTTAAATTCTTATTGCTCCGCTCAGCGACTTTTCCTGTGGCTTTCAAAACAAATTCCCGCCCTAGTTTTCTTGCCTGCTCGCACAATTCTTTGTTGGTTTCCATATTAAAAACCAACTGAGTGATTCCGTATCTGTCGCGCAGATCAATAAAAGTCATTCCGCCTAAATCGCGCGAACGCGCAAGCCATCCGCAAAGCGTGACGGTTTTGCCGGCATCTTTTATTGTTAACTCACCACAAGTATTTGAACGAAGCATAAATTAAAATTGAGTGACGAAGTTAAGGAAAATGCTTTTCAGTGGTTCGACAAGACTATACGTGTCGAATGCTTATAGAAAAGCACCAGTCTGCTACCATTGCGTTAGCCAGTTATTTTTTTTCTGTCTCGCTTTCCCGTTTTGAAGTGAAAATTTTTAGATGTAGACCAACAGTCATTTGCCTAACTTTCCAACTATAGTCATTGTTCTTATAAATATTGTTGATGCCATAATAATACTTTGTTTCAATGCCAAAAATATCAGTGAAATCATAAGAAATCCCAAGTCTCGCCCCGAAATCGTAATTGTCAATACTTAATTTACCGAATATATCTCTGCCAGAAGGATTGCTACTCTTAGGATACTGAATATAACTTTCATGCGTTTCTTTGTTCGTTAAAGCAAATGAAGTTTGTACTCCAATATTAATAGTGAGTTTTTTTATTTTTAATCCATAGTATATTGGTAAACCGATATAAGTAATACGTCTGTAGAAATTATCAACAAATGATATTCCCATCGGATTACCAAGGGTGTCAAGTATTGGTTTATTATGATATTCTGTTCCTCCGATTTGTATAAGGAGAAATTCGCCAGCAATTAAAGATTTTTGGGTAAGATGATAATTATAAAACAGTCCACAGTTTCCAGAAAATCTATTATTGTTATATACACTTGTACCTTGAGAAGAAAAATTTGTCGAGATTTTACTTAACCCACCGTCAACTTTCAGTCCGATGTTGTGCTGTCCCAAAGCAGTCAGGTGAATTGTTAGTATAGTCAAAAATGAAAATAGTCGTGTCATTTTATAATTGGTGCTAACATTATGATATGCGGAATTCCGTCTTCCAGATATTCACTGCCTTCGCGGACAAAACCAAATCCTTCATAAAACTTCTGCAGATATAATTGCGCTCCGATTCTTACCGGGACTTTCCCGAATTCTTTTTTTATGAATTTCATAGATTTCTCCATCAGGATTTTTCCTGCTCCGGTTCTTCGAGCTTCTTTGGAAGTAATCACTCTTCCGATTGAAACTTCTTTGTAGGAAACATTGGGAAAAACAATTCTCGCATAGGCAATCAGTTCTTCATTTTGTTTCCCTGTTACATGAAACGCTTTCAAATCTTTTCCATCAGCATCCTGATAGGGACAATTCTGCTCCACGACAAAAACTGACACGCGCAAGCGAAAAATCTCATAGAGTTCTTCGTTCGTTAAATCTTTGAAGTGTTTGCAAGTCCAGATGATTTCGTTCATGGTTTCAAAAGTAGGAGATTCTTCGCTACGCTCAGAATGACAAAGACAACAATTAGTAAATTTGTTTCATCCCGATGAATATTGGGACGTATTCAGATGGAAAAGGACGACACATATTTCATGCAGGAAGCGTTGAAAGAAGCGCGCAAGGCATTTGAATCTGATGAAGTTCCTGTAGGAGCAATAATTGTGTGCGAAGGAAAAATTATCGCACGAGCGCACAATCTTTCCGAACGGTTAACTGATGCAACTGCTCATGCGGAAATGCAAGCGTTTACGATGGCTTCATCGTATCTTGGAGGAAAATATTTAAACGAGTGTACTCTATATGTAACAATCGAACCCTGCCCGATGTGCGCAGGCGCAAGCTTCTGGGCGCAGCTTGGAAAAATTATTTACGGTGCCAGAGATGAAAAGAGGGGATATTCAGTTCTCAGCGATAAAATAATTCATCCGAAGACAAAAATTGTTTCAGGAGTTCTTGCTGAAGAATGTTCCGAGTTGATGACGGATTTTTTTAAAAAGAAACGCCCCCTCTAACTCCCCCGAAGGGGGAGAAACATGTGTATGCAACTCCCTTCCCTTCGGGAAGGGTTGGGGATGGGCTTTACAGTTGATTTCCATCCGCATCCAGTTCCACCACTTCGTATCCGAGTGCTTTAATGCGGTCGAAAAGTTTTGCGCGATTGCCTACCACCACGATAACCATATTATTGTACGGAAGATTTTTCTTGGCAATCGCATCAATCTCCGCTTTGGAAATATTTTTTAAAATCTCCTGCTGTTTGTCTACAAAATCTTTTGTGAGGTTATAATCAAGAATACGTTTTACAAATCCTGCTTTTTGTCCGTTGGTTTCGTACTTGAGTGCGTCCTGCTGCCCGATAGAACTTTTTGTGAACGCAAGTTCATCATCTTTAATTCCCGCATCCGCATACATTTTTATTTCTTTCATAAACTCCACAATGGCGCTGTCAGTTGCATCGCCTTTGATTCCACCCTGTGCAGTGAACGGACCGGCATATTTTGTTCCTGAAAAACCAGAACGCGCTCCGTAAGTCCATCCTTTTGTTTCGCGGAGATTAATATTGATGCGGCTGTTGAACGCTCCGCCCAAAACATAATTTACTAAAGTAGTACGGTAATATTCGCCCACAGCATCAAAAGGCAAGGCAATGTACCCGATGCGCTCCTCCGATTGGGGTGCGTTGTCTTTGTTTACAAAATAAATTCTTGTTTTGTCAATTACAGGAACTGCTGGCTGTTCTGTTTTCTTAACTTCTTTTGCCTGCCATGATTTCAGAAAATCAAATTTCGGGAGGACAGATTCCTTGCTGACATCGCCTGCTACCACCAGTTTGGCAATGGAAGGAGAAAAATTATTTGCGTAAAAATTTTTCACATCATCCAGCGTGAGTGAGGAAACAGATTCTTTAGTTCCTACGATTGGAGTGGAGAGAATATGACCTTTTCCATACAGAAGTTTTTTGTAAACATTATTCGCAATCACTACGGGCTGTGTTGCCTGATTGGAAATAGTTTGCATTTGTTCTTCCTTCAGGCGGTCAAAATCTTCCTGATCAAATTTCGGCTGGAAAAGAATTTCATTTGCAATTTTCAAAGTGGCATCCAGATTTTTTGTGAGCGAAGAAATATTCATAGTAATTTCTTCTTCATCAGCGCTGAATGAAATATCGCTTCCCAGAAGGTTAAGCATATCTGAAATTTCTTCTGCAGAGTGCATCTTGGTTGATTCTTCCATTAAAGATGCGGTGAGGAAAGAAAGACCGGCTTTTGAAAGTTCGTCTGCGCGGTGACCGATTTCCATGGAGACAGTAATATTTACTGTAGGAATTTCATCGTTCTTCATGCCGATTGCTTTCAAGCCGTTCGGAAAAGTTTCTGTCCAGAGTGCAGGAACTTTAATTACAGGGTTGGGACCTGAGCCCGGTTTTTTGCTTCTGTCCAGGTTATCTTTCGCTTTATTGTAAACCAGATTTTTATACTCTGCGCTTTCTTTTCCGTCTTCAGGATTTTTTATGTGCGGTTCAAAATCATTGGGCTTGGCAATGATGCTTGATTTCCCTTTCGGAACAATGCTCAGATAAACTGCGGGCTTGCCTTTTACATATTGATTGTACACGTGCATCACATCTTCTTTCGTGATTTTCATGTAGCGATCCATATCTGCTTTGATTTGATTCGCGTTGCCGGTGAATGTCTGATACGCTGCCAGCTGAGCGCCCTTGCCTCTCACGCTGCTCAGTGACTGAATGGTGCGTGACTCATAATTCGCCTTGAACTTTTTCAAATCATCATCGGTCACACCTCGTTTTTCAAATTCAGCCAGTGAAGATTTCATGAGCGCTTCTGTTTCTGCCAGTGAATTATAAAAAGGTTCTTTGGGATTTGTTGTTTTGGCTTTATCCGGCAGGGAACGAATCTGAAAAAATAACATTCCTGCCACTTCGCTTGAAAAATTATTTATGCTCGCGTCATACGCCATTTGCTTCTTTACAAAATTCTGGTAGAAGATGGAGTTTTTATCTTCCGCCAGAATAGAAGCAAGCGCATCCAGAGCGGCTTCGTCTTTATCATAAGCAGGAACGGAAGGAAATGTAACCATCAGCATCGGAAAGCGGATATTGTCTTCATAGGAAATATACCGGTCTTTGTCGAGCACTGCAATTTGTTTCGCAATATTTTTCACTTCAGGACCTTTTGGAATAGAACCAAAATATTTTTCAGCATACTTAATTACTTCTGCGGGCTTCACATCTCCGGCAACGGTAAGCGTTGCATTGTTCGGACCGTACCAACGGAGGAAAAATCTTTTTAAGTCGCCCACATCCACGCGGTTCAGATCTTCAATATAACCAATCGTGCTCCATGAATAAGGATGCCCGTAAGGGAAAATAGCTTCCAGTGTTTTTTCAAATGCCAATCCGTAAGGACGGTTGTCGTAATTCTGCCCGCGTTCGTTTTTCACGGTGGCGCGTTGCACTTCAAACTTTGGCTGTGTCACTGCATCCAGCAAAAACCCCATGCGGTCTGATTCAAGCCACATCATTCTCTCCATATAGTTTGAAGGAACGGTTTCGAAATAATTGGTGCGGTCAAAATTGGTAGAACCGTTCAGCGTTCCGCCCGCTTCAGAAACTGTTTTAAAATGTTCTTCATCCGCCACGTGGTCAGAACCCTGAAACATCATGTGCTCAAAAAAATGCGCGAAGCCCGAGCGCCCTACTTGTTCCCGGTTTGAACCCACATGATAGGTTACATCAAAATAAAGAATCGGGTCAGAATGGTCTTCGTGAATTACAATGGTAAGTCCGTTGGATAACCGCCATTTTTCGTAGGGGATAATAAGTTCGCCAGATTTTTTTGAAACTTTCTCAATCAGTTTTGCTCCTGATTCTGTCTGAGGTTTGTTTTGATTCGGGATAAAAGAAAAAGCAATTGCCCCGATAAGTACAGGGATTAAAATAGAAAAGAAAAAATTTGTTTTCATGGTTTTGAATGTCAGATTGGTTAATCGGAAAATTTATTTTGTCTTGATTAGTTTTTTTGTGAGAGAAATGCTTTCTGCCTTCATGCTTAACATGTAGGCTCCTGTGCTGAGATTTTTTCCATCAATGGTAAAGGATGTTTTTCCTGAAGGAACATCCATTTGTTTTTTTACAATCAATTTTCCGGTAATGTCGGTGAGTTCGTAAGAAAAAGTTTCTCCTGAAGGGAGTGAGAAATTAATCTGGAAATTATTTGTGAAAGGATTAGGAAATACATCCACCGAAATTTCAGTTGGCGCTATAGGTGTAACTCCCATTGCTGCGCTTGCGTCAAGCACAAACAAACCATCCTGCATATCGCTGGCAAGAAGAGTGCCGCTGGGCAAATCAACATAAGCGCCCCAGCAGCCTGAGTAATCAGGATTGGGGCAGGTTGGACAATTTGTCGGAGCCGTATCAAAAAATCCTGACCGCGTAACATTGGAAGGATTGGAGATATCAAAAATCTGAACCCCATCCTGATAATATGAAATCACCGAGCGCGCGCTGCTTCCGTTCGGGATAAAAACATTATGAGGAGTAGCAGTGGTTGTTGGAGTTGAGCGGAAGTTATCTACGATGGCAAGATTGGAGAAGTTGGAAACATCAACAGATTTTGCCGTAAGATTTGCCGGCACTTCATCCGCAAAGATGAGCGTTTTGCTGTCTGCCGTGAGAGCGCTGTTATGGTTGTAAGCACCTCCGGGTTCGTAATTAGTTATAGAGCCGATTTGCGTGAGCGTGTCGCTGGGATTTAATTTGTAAATAAATAAACCGCTCCAGGAAGAAGAAGCATAGCAGGTATCGTTTTTCACAAAACAGTCATGCACATTATCGTTAGATGGATAGTCCTGTTCCAACCTTCTCAGCAAAACCGGATTTGCCGGACTTGAAATGTCGAACACCGCCATGTTGGAATGACCACCGTTGTTGGGAAGATATACGCTGTTCAGATACATGGTGGCATTTGCTTCGTCAATAAAAATAGAATGTGAGCGCGAAACAAGAATGTTCTTGTCGTATACTACATGAACTGAATCGGGAAGCGGACTCATGTCAATTATCTGAATGCTGTTCTGATTGTTTGCATTCACCGCGTCATCACTCACCGCATAAAGATAGTTCTGGTAAGTTTTGTATTCGCGCCAGATGCAGGAATCTCTTCTTCCTTTAACATAATCCCGCACCACCGGAGCAGTGGGAACAGTCACATCAATGAAATACGTTCCGTCTGTTGAGCCGATGATGGCGTACTCTTTATTGTCCTGCGGGTCAGCCCATCCCCACACGCTGTTGTAGCGGATTGCGTAATAAGGTTCAGAAACAGTTGCCGGATTGTCCCATTTAGAAAGTAAAGAAATGTTTTGAGAAGAATATTGGGCAAAAGAAAAGGTACAAGGTACAAGGTGCAAGGTACAAGGTAAAATGCAGAGAAATAAAATTCGTTTGATGGTAAATCGCACATCGTACATCGTACATTGTACTTTCTTGTTAAGTTTTTTCATCTGTTAAATTTTGAGCGAACTTAGGAGAAAAATCCGAGATGGCAAACCCCGTAGGAAAATAATTCCAACGGGGCAAATAAAAATATCCTTAAAAAATTGTAACTATATTGATTTTTGTACGTAAAAAATTCCATTGTTATCATTCACCTAAAAATTCCCTCATGAAAAAATTATTCTCCCTCATCATTTTACTATCAGCAACCATCATCTCCACCGCCCAGCCCGTAGCAAGTTTTTCATTCACTCCAACGGGAACCATCTGCATGGGGGATACGGTATATTTCACCAACCTCAGCTCGGGTTATGATTCATCCCGATGGAACTTCGGTGATTTTTCACCCGTTGATACTGCTACCAACTCTAAGCATTTATATGGCTGGTCGGCTGCGTTTAATGTAAAACTCACAGTATATAATACCGGTTCGGGAGATAGCAGCGTGATTATAAAATCCCTGTATGTTACCGGTGTTCCCGCCACATGGTATGCCATGTTTAACATAGCTCCTGCAAGTCCGGTTTGCTTTGGCACCGGCATCACGTTCACCGATTTCAATTTTATGTTCATGCCTCCTTCGTTTGTGATATGGGATTTTGGAGATGGTGACAGTTCGGGTTTATTTACGCCCACCCATAATTACGCAGCGCCCGGAACGTATTCGGTCGTTCTCACAGCCGGCAATGCCTGCGGAAGCGATGCAGATACTGTCGCTGTAACAGTTAGCGCAAACGCTCCTCCTCCCATGCCAAGTTTTTTTGTTTCTCCCACTCCTGCCTGCCCCAGCACAATGGTAGCATTCTCGAACTCCAGTTTCCCAACTCCCGTCAGCACGGTCTGGACCTTTGGAGATGGCGATTCAGCATTCACATTGAACACAGCCCATTCCTATACTGCCCTTGGCACATTCACGGTGAGCATGACCGTTGACAATGGCTGTAACGACACAACCATTTATAAAACAGTGGCTGTCACCAATACCATTGTGCCAACCGTAAGCGCCACTGCCGGCAATGATACCGTTTGCATCAATGATACAATTGCTTTTGCAGGAGGCGGAACCAATCTCACAAGTTTCCTCTGGAATTTTGGCGATGGCAACACATCGCTTCAGCAAAACCCGAAACATTCCTATTCATCGCTGGGAACGTATACGGTCACTTTCACCGGAACAAACGGCTGCGGAAATTCTGCCAACAAAACAATTGTGATAAGGGTATTGGCTAATGCTCCTCCCATAGCAAATTTCTCGTTTACGCCTTTTGCTAATTGCTCGGGGTTTTCACAAATCTGCCCGGGCGCTGTTGTTTATTTTACAAACGCAACTGTGAACGGAGTGAGTTGGAGCTGGAATTTTGGCGATGCCGGAACTTCAACGGCAATGAATCCAACACACAGCTATACGGCAACAGGCAGTTACACCGTTACGCTTATTGCCATCAGTTCCTGCGGGGGAACCGCCACCATCAAAAAATGTTTGAGCGTTGCGAATAATGTCATCCCGTCTGCCTTTTTTTGTTACGGTTTCGGCTGCATTCCGGGGGCGGTATGTCCCGATACGCCAGTTCAGTTTAACAATTTTAGTTCTGATACCACTTCTGTGTTTTGGGATTTTGAAGATGGCAACACGTCAACGCTCGTGAATCCATCTCATCCTTTTGCCGATACAGGAACTTACATTGTGTCAGTGACCGTAACCAACCTCTGCGGAAATTTTGCTACCTATTCTGCAGGAGTGCATGTTACTTATGGCAACGTGCCATCGGCATCTCTTTTTTACTGGCCCGCAACCGCCTGCCCAGGCACCACTATTAATTTCTCTTCATTCAGTTTCAGCGCGACTGATTACTATTGGGATTTTGGCGATGGGGGAATTGATTCCATCCAGAATGCTGTTCATGCGTATGCTTCATCCGGCACCTACACCGTTACGTTGATAGCCAGCAATGGATGCGGTGGCGACACCATAACGCAAGTCATCGGTATCAGCGATGGTTCCACGCCCGACTTTACTTTTGCTTCTACCTGCTTTGGAAATACAACATCCTTCACGGATGCTTCTTCGCCCACACCTGCTTCATGGGCTTGGGATCTTGGCGATGGAAATACTTCCACGCTTCAGAATCCTACACATACCTATACAGCAATTGGAACTTATCAGGTTATTCTCACAGTTAATTTGAACGGATGCGTTTCTTCCGTCACAAAAAATATTTCGATAACTAAAATAAATCTTTCTTCAAGTTCAACGCCTGCCACCTGCATTGCGCTTGGTTCTGCTGCTGTTTCTGCTTCGGGAGGAAATAATCCCTACACATATTTGTGGAACCCGGGCGGACAAACGACTTCTGCCGCAACTTCACTGGCTCCGGGAAATTATTCCGTAACTGTCACGGATGTTATCGGATGTACTGCTACAACCACCGCAACAGTAGGAAACGTTGGTGCGGTAGTATTTTCGATTTGCTCCAGCACAAATGTTTCCTGCAACGGAGTGTGCGATGGCTCTGCGAGTGTTTGTCCTGCAGGAGGACTTGCACCTTATACTTATTCATGGTTTCCTGGCGGGCAAACCACTACTGCCTTCATAAATCTATGCGCTGGAAATTATACAATGACCGGCACCGATGCAAATGGATGCACCGATACCGCTGTGGCAGTGATAACACAACCTGCACCGCTTACTCCTTCCATCACCGTAACAAATGTTTCGTGCAATGGAATGTGTGATGGCTCAGTAACTGCATCCGCATCCGGTGGAACTCCTGCTTATACTTATGCATGGTCAAGCGGTTGCACACTTGTATCGTGTACAGGTTTATGTGCAGGAACGTATACTGTAATAGTGACAGATGCAAATAACTGTACAGCAGCGAGCACCGTTTCTGTAACACAGCCCGCAGTTCTTGGTTCGGGAATTGCCGGAACAAATATTTCCTGCAACGGAGCAGGCGATGGCTCGGCTGACCTTACCGTAACTGGCGGAACACCTCCTTACACATGTATCTGGAATCCGGGCGGAGCAACTACTGAAGATGTGAGCGCGCTTGTGTCCGGTTCTTACACGGTGGATATTACAGATGCAAACGGTTGCACCGCTTCCGGTTCAGTGACTATTACTGAGCCTGCTGTATTGGCGATAACTATAGATTCCATCCGGGATGTTTCTTGTAATGGAGGAAGTGATGGTTTCATTTTCACAACAGCGGGCGGTGGAACTTCTCCTTACACCTATTCATGGAATCCTAGCGGACAAACTTCAGGAGATTTGAGCAATGTAACTGCCGGAGTTTATACGGTAACCATTACAGATGCCAATGGGTGCACTGCCACCGTAAGCGATACCATCAATGAGCCATCGGCAATTGCAATGTTGGTTGATTCAACAAACAATGTTACTGTTTGCTCGGGAAGCGATGGTGCAATTTATATCAGCGCCAGCGGAGGAACAGGCGCTTACACTTATTTGTGGAATCCGGGAGGTCAAACAACAGAAGACATTACAAACATTCCGTCCGGTCCTCATACTGTGATAATAACTGATGCCAACGGATGTATGGCTTTTGCAACAGTAACCATAACTGACCCGTCAGCAATGATAATTAATGTTGATTCCACTTTTGATGTTTCCTGCTATGGAGGCAGTGATGGAGAAATTTATATTTCAGTTGTTGGTGGAAATCCACCGCTCGGTTATACATGGTCAAACGGAAACACAACCCAGGATTTATCCGGATTAATAGCCGGCAGCTATACCGTTATTGTAACGGATGCCGGAGGATGCAGCGCAACAGGAGTATTTAATGTAGCGGAACCATCGGTTTTGATAGATACAGCTTCTTCCGTTGACGCCAGTTGTATCTCCTGTTGTGATGGAAGCGCAAGCGCTGCGCATTCAGGAGGAACCTCTCCTTATACGTACATGTGGCTGCCGGGCGGACAAACAACTGCGTCAGCAATCGGACTTTGTGTTGGAACTTATACGGTTTGCGTAACGGATGCTAACGGTTGTTCTGTTTGCGATTTTGTTACGGTTCTTTTTCCTATAGGCATTTCTCAATACTCAATACTTAATACTCAATACTCAATTTATCCTAATCCCACAAGCGGAGTTTTCAATATGCAGATGAGTAGATTTGAAAATGTGCAGATGAAAATCTATAATGTGTATGGAGAATGTATTTATCAGCAAATCTGCACATCTGCACATCAGCAAATTGATTTGTCTTCTCAATCCAGCGGCATTTATTTCCTACACCTAAAAACAGAGCAAGGAATAATTACTAAGAAAATCATAATTAATAAATAAATACAATGAAAAAAATTCTTCTCGGCTTGACAATTGCTTTTACCTTGACAACTGCGCATACAAACTTTTTGTTTGCGTCCATTGATATTGGAATAACCGGCATTCTAATTCCAAATGGAAATATTTGCTCGCAGCCTACTGGATTTTATCCGAATGTAGTTTTGAAAAATTTTGGACCCACTACTCTTTTGTCATGTGTTATCAACTATCGTTTTGATAACAATCCACTGCAAACTTACAATTGGAATGGTTCTCTGCTGGCAAATCAAGCTGTTAATGTTACATTGAATTACATGAATACATTTCCTGGAAGTAGTCACACATTTACATGTTATTCAAGCAATCCAAACAGCGGAAATGATATGAATTCCGCAAATGATACTTCCGTTAGCACATTCTTTTATCCTTATGATCTTCAAATGCCTGAAAACTTTAATGTTTCAGTATTCCCTCCCGAAGGATGGCAGATAATAAATTATGATAGCAGCATTACTTGGGATACTATGTTTGTTGATACGGTTGACAAATATTCATTATACATGGATAACTTCCATTACAACATATCTGCAAAAGGTCAAGTGGATGAAATTATTTCTCCACCAGTTGTACTCGGTACATATCCAGAAGTATCTTTTAGTTATGCAGATAAAAAATATACTGACCCCGTTTTGAATCCTGTTTATATGGATACACTTGAACTTTTTATATCGGCTGATTGCGGCAGCACATGGTCATCAATATGGAAACAATATGCTGCTCAACTGGTAACAGGCATACCTTCTTTTGATACAAATGAATTTGTTCCGAAATTTTCCGACTGGGCACAAACATATATTGGACCTCCTCTTATGCAGTGGAGTGGTCAATCTGTACTTTTTAAATTTCGATACACGACAGATTGTGAAAACAACTTATACATAGATAATTTTTTTGTTGATGCGTATATGACGGTGAATGAAAATAATATTGAGAATTCGATAATTCTGTTTCCCAATCCCTTTTCTTCCCAAACAACTTTGCATACAGACAATTATTTAACAAACGCAACCCTCACAGTTTACAATTCATTCGGGCAGGTAGTAAAACAAATAAAAAATATTAATGGGCAGACGGTTACTCTCACGCGCGACAATCTTCCAAGCGGGCTATACTTCATTCGCCTCTCCATCAATCCCTCTTCCAGCGGGGGAGGGACACAGGCTTGCCCCAATCGGAGCATCGGGGGAGGGGGCTATGAGGTCATTGCAACGGATAAATTAATAATCAATTAACCCCAAATCAAAATGGAAAAACTTCAACATCTGCACGAAATATTAGCTTGGCTTTTGCCGGTAATAATCATCCTTTCAATTTGGGAAGCAATTTGGAAATTAATTGCCATGTGGAAAGCAGGTCGGAACAATCATCTTGTTTGGTTTATTTGCATTGCTCTTATCAACACAGTAGGTATTTTACCAATCGTTTATATTTTAATGCACAAGAAAAAATCAACCCAATAGAAATCGCGAAGTTGCGCTTCGTATGTGAGTAGCATGTAAGTTCTTCCGCCAATAACAGCACAACTGTGCAGGGTATATTTACCGTAAAGCTGAAAACATCCAGAACATAAAAAAGCATCAAAAATCTATTATTTTATAGGTGTAGTATTGTTTTCTGCTGATTTATGATACATGAGATGTAATCTATCGTACCTCAGAAGTAATCTGGTTTACTTATTTTGTAATCTGGTTTACTTATCTGCTAATCTGGTTTGCTAATCTGTTAAACTGGTTTACCTCTGAGGTAATCCGGATTACTAATGAGGTTATCTGCCTTACTTCTTTTGTTATCTGGTTTACCAGCGAGGTAATCCGGAAAACAAAATTAGTAATCCGGTTTAGCAGAGAAATGCGATGGATAACTTCAAAAGTTCGATTGTTTGCTTTGTTTTTACAGTCCCTCCACCAGTTCCTTCATGATTTTTGTCATCAGCGGCTCGGCTTTTTCCGCAGCTCGCTGCACATCTTCGTGCGTGGTTTTTACAATCCTGCCTTCCACGCCCACATCGGTGATAATGCTCATGGCAAAGCAGGTAATGTTCATGTGATGCGCGGCAATCACTTCGGGTACGGTGCTCATGCCCACAGTGTCGGCTCCGATGATGCGCATGTATTTGTATTCAGAAGGAGTTTCAAGTGTGGGTCCTGTCAGTCCCGCATAAATTCCCTGCTGAACTTTTATGTTGTGTTTTTTCGCAATCGCTTTTGCATTGGCAATTAAATCTTTATCATACGCATCGCTCATGTCAGGAAAGCGCACGCCCAGTTCGGAAAGGTTTTTTCCGATGAGAGGGTTCGGCATGAGGTTAATATGGTCGGTGATGATCATCAAATCGCCAATTTCAAAACCGGGGTTCACGCCACCGCTTGCGTTGGAAACAAAAAGAGTTTTAATGCCGAGGTATTTCATCACCCGCACCGGAAATACAACCTGATGCATCGTGTATCCTTCGTAATAATGAAAACGCCCCTGCATCGCCACCACTTTTTTTCCTCCCAGAATGCCGAAAATCAATTTACCCGAATGACCTTCCACCGTGCTCACAGGAAAATTCGGAATGCTTTCGTACGAAAGAGTATTATGAATTTCAATTTCTTTCACCAATCCGCCAAGCCCTGTTCCGAGAATGATTCCCACTTCGGGCGTGATGGAAATTTGCCTTTTAATGTGTTCTGCTGTGCTTTTGATTTGTTCTAATGACATAATCGGTTATGAGTTTATTGAATTCTTCTTTTTCTTTTTCGTCAAACGTAACTTCAATCGGGATGTAATAAACTGGCAGCTTGCCGATAATTTCCACCAGACCGAGTTTATCCAAACGCATGGCGTCTTTTTCAGTGGTGATGATGATTTTGTTTTGAGAAGTAATGCTGTTAAATCGTTCTGCCAATTGCGTTACTTCCAAAATCGTATATTCGTGGTGGTCAGGATAATGGATAGGGATGATATTTTGGACTTTATCTTTCAGATAATCTTCAAGAGGTTTTGGATTTGAGACACCGGTGAGGAGAATAACAGCCAGCCCATCCCCATCCCTTCCCAAAGGGAAGGGAGATTGTGTGTCAAGTCCTTCCCTTGGGGAAGGATTTAGGATGGGCTTGATTTCTCCATACCTGACATGCGAGAAGAGCGCCTGTTGGTGCGGTTCAGGATTTATTTTTTTCAGGATGATTCTTTTTTCCACAGGAGATAGATTGTCAGGGCATTTTGTAACGATGATGATGTCCGCTCTCTTTTTCCCTGCTCTCCATTCGCGAAGCGAACCCACCGGCAGAAGAAAATCATCGTAAAACATTTTTTCGTAATCGCTGAGCAAAATACTTAATCCCGCTTTTACCCTGCGGTGCTGAAAGCCGTCATCGAGTAAAATAACTTTTAGCTCAGGAAATTGTGAAAGAAGTTTTTTTATTCCGTGCTTTCGGTTCTCATCCACCGAAACAATCACATCCGGAAATTTCTTTTTGAATTGAAGCGGTTCATCGCCAATCTGAAAGGAAGTGGAATCGTTTTCCGCTATAAGAAATCCTGTTGTGTGGCGCTTGTAGCCGCGACTCAGTGTTGCAAGCGGAAATTTTTCTTTCAAAAGGCGAATCAAATATTCTGTCATCGGGGATTTTCCTGTTCCACCAACCGAAAGATTTCCAATCACAATAATTCCCGTTTCAAATTCCTTCACAGGAAAAATGCCGAGGTCGTACACCAGGTTGCGAAAAAAAATCACCGCGCCATATAAAAAAGCAAATGGGAATAAAAGAAACTTTAAAACTTTCATATTATAAAAATAGTAATATTGAGGAATGAAATCTGTTTTCATTTTTTCATTTATTTTCTCTCAACTTGTTTGCTGTTCCTTTATTTTTTCACAGGATAAAGAGGTGGACAGTTTGCTGGTTGCCTTGAAACATTCCGGGAAGGATACAAACAAAGTTGAAATCCTTACTAAACTATGCTGGGATTTACGAAAATCAGAACCTGATAAAGCGTTGGATTATGCCATGCAGGCGCTGCATCTTTCACGCGAAATTAATTACAGAAAAGGAATTGCGCTTTCACAAAATCATATCGGAGGAGTATATAGATATAAAGGAGAATATCAGTCCGCATTTGCGTATTACGATTCAGCACTTACAATTTTCACAAAGATTGAAGACAAAAGAAATTCGGCAGCAAGTTTGAGCAATCTTGGTTTGATACGCAGCGCTACAGGTGATTACGCTGTTTCTCTTGACTATCATTTGAAATCATTAAAGATTCGTGAAACATTGAATAATGAAAAAGAAATTGCAATCTCTTTGGTGAATATCGGAATAGTTTACGGGTATCAGAAAAATTCTCAAATGGCTCTTGATTATTATAAACGAGCCACGGGTATCTTCGAAAAAATTAATGATAAAAATTCTCTTGGAGCAGTTTTGAATAACATCGGAACTATTTACGATGACCTCGGCAATATGGAAGAAGCAATGCAATACTATCAACGTTCTTTAAAAATACGGGAAGAAACTGGCGATAAACACGGCATTGGCGGTTCGCTTATTAATATCGGGCTGATATATTTCACGCAAAAAAAATATTCTCAGGCATTAGATTGCTATGAAAAGGCGTTGAAAATAAAAACAGAATTCGGAGATAAAAGAGCCATTGCGGAAATTTATGGAAACCTTGGAGATTTGTTTTCTCAGAAAAAGGAATATGAGAAAAGCATTTTGTATTTGAATGATGGATTAAAACTTGCTTTGGAAATCGGTTCGAAAGACGATGTGGCTGGCGTGTATAAAAAATTGTCAGAAGTTTATTCTGAAAAAAATGATTTTAAGCGTGCCTATGAATACCACAAGCTTTATGGTGAAACAAAAGACAGTTTGCTTAATGAAGAAAGTTCGAAACAAATCACCGAAATGCAAACCAAGTATGAGACCGAGAAGAAAGAACAACAAATTCTTCTGCTGAATAAGGACAAAGAATTGCAGGATGCTCAATTGAACAGGCAAAAAATAATTATCTGGTCCGTTGCCGGAGGATTGCTTGTTGTCTTAATACTTTCCATTTTTATTTTCCGAGAAAGAAGAAAATCAGAAAAACTTTTACTGAACATTCTTCCCGTTGAAACAGCAAGAGAATTAAAAGCTAATGGCAAAGCAACCGCAAAACATTACGAAAGCGTAACTGTAATGTTCACTGATTTTAAAAATTTCACTGGCATTGCAGAAAAACTTTCAGCAGAAGAATTAGTGAGCGAATTGGATTTTCTTTTCAAGAAGTTCGATGAAATAATTTCAAAATATCCTATCGAAAAAATAAAAACAATTGGCGATGCTTACATGTGCGCAGGTGGATTGCCTACTTCAAATACAACGAACGCGATGGATGTTGTGAGTGCCGCATTGGAAATTCAGGAGTGGATGAAAAGCCCCCTCCTGACCTCCCCCGTTAGGGGAGGAAAAAAATCTCAAGTCCTCCCCAATGGGGAGGATTTAGGTGGGGCTTGGCAATTGAGAATCGGAATTCATACAGGTCCCGTTTCAGCCGGAGTGGTTGGTGATAAGAAATTTGCTTACGATATTTGGGGAGATA